>CBFGOU010000024.1:0-17730 GCA_965650445.1 uncultured Oxalobacteraceae bacterium
CTGGCCAGGTCGGCGCCGGACGCACGCCTGATCGGCATGCTGGCCTTTGGCGACGCGCTCAAGCCCGAAAGCGCGCAGGCCGTGGAACGGCTGCACCGCCTGAACGTCAGGACCGCCATGCTGACCGGCGACAATCCGGGCAGCGCCGCGCACATCGCCGGCGCGCTCGGCATCGGCGAGGTGCACGCGCAGGCCATGCCGGAAGGGAAAGCGGCGCTGATCGCACAGATGCGCGCGGCTGGCCAGCGCGTGGCCATGGTCGGCGACGGCATCAACGACGCCCCCGCGCTGGCGGCGGCCGATATCGGCATCGCCATGGGCAGCGGTACCGACGTGGCCATGCATACGGCGGGCGTGACCCTGATGCGGGGCGACCCGCGCCTGCTGGTCGACGCGATCGATATTTCGCGCCGCACCTACAACAAGATCCGCCAGAACCTGTTCTGGGCGTTTATCTTCAATCTGATCGGCGTACCGCTGGCGGCGTTCGGGATGCTCAACCCCATGATCGCCGGCGCCGCCATGGCGTTTTCCAGCGTGTCGGTGGTCAGCAATGCGCTGCTGCTCAAGCGCTGGAAACCGGGAGCACCTTGATGTTGAATATCGGCGACGCCGCCAAGGCGTCCGGCGTATCGGCAAAAATGATCCGCCACTACGAATCCATCGGCCTGATCGATGCCGCCAAACGCACCGGGGCCGGCTACCGGCTCTACAGCGAGCAGGACGTGCAGGTGCTGCAATTCATACACCGCGGGCGCGAACTGGGCTTCACCCTGGAGCAGATCGCCACCCTGCTGGCATTGTGGAAAGACAAAGGCCGCGCCAGCAAGGATGTGCGCACCATGGCCCAGCGGCACATCGAGGAGCTCGACAGGAAGATCGGCGAGATGCAGGCCATGCGCCGCACCTTGGCGCGCCTGGCCAGTGCCTGCCATGGTGACGCGCGCCCCGAGTGTCCGATCCTCGACGACCTGGCGCCTCACGCGCCCTCGAAGTGATGCGAACTTGGACATCTTAAGCCGGGAATTGATACCAATGCGGTAAGGCCAAATTAGGAAGCGGACTGGCCAATTATCGAAAAGCTGTGGCATACTCATTGTTATTGCAGCATCGACCGATTGGCGAGGAGAGCAGGCGGCATGAACGATGTTTCCCAGCGCGACGCAGTAGCCGCACCAGTGTGCAGCCGGGGGTAAGCCGTGCGTTTCGCGATCCGCGCGGTGGGCGCCGACAATCGTGTCCAGACGCTGGAGCTCGACGCCAGCGATGCCCAGAGCGCCAGCCGGGCCGCCAGCGAGCGCCGCCTGACGGTGCTGGAGGTCAAGGCCGTGTCGGCCAAGGCCGCGCGGCGCGGCAAGACCTTCTCGCTGGTGCTGTTCACCCAGGAACTGCTGGCGCTGCTGCAGGCCGGCCTGGGCCTGGTCGAAAGCCTGGAAGCGCTCAACGAAAAGGAATCCCGCACCGGGACCGGCGCCTTGCTGGCGCGGCTGCTGGCGCGCATGCGCGAGGGCTTGCGCTTCTCGCTGGCGATCGCCGCCGAGCCGCAGTGCTTCCCGCCGCTGTTCGTCGGCATCGTCAGGGCGGCCGAGCGCACCAGCGACCTGCCGCAGGCGCTGTCGCGCTTTATCGATTACCAGGTGCGCGTCGACGGCGTGCGCAACCGCCTGGTCAGCGCCGCCATCTACCCGGCCATCCTGCTCATCGTCGGCAGCCTGGTCAGCCTGTTCCTGCTGGGGTACGTGGTGCCCAAATTCTCGGTGGTGTACCAGGGCAGCGGCCGTGAGCTGCCGATGATGTCGCAATGGCTGATCAAGTGGGGCGCGGTGGTTTCCGGTCACGGTCTCGCACTGCTGCTGGCGCTGGCCGGCACCGGCGCCGGCGGCTTCCTGTGGCTGCGCCGGCTGCAGCGCTCCGGGCGGCTGATGCAGGCCGTCACGCGCCTGCCCGGCGTGGCCGAACGCGTGCGCATTCTCGAACTGGCGCGGCTCTACCTTACGCTGGGCATGCTGCTCGAAGGCGGCATCGCCGTCGTCGCCGCGCTCGACATGGTCAGCGGCGCCATCTCACCCATGCGCCGCGCCGCGCTGGCGCAGGCGCGCGAACGCATCGCCCATGGCGCCAGCTTTTCCGAATCGCTGGAGCTGCACGGCTTTACGACACCGATCGCCCTGCGCATGCTGCGCGTGGGCGAACGCTCCGGCCAGCTGGGCCTCATGCTCACGCGCGCCGCGCTGTTCTACGACAGCGAAACCACGCTGTGGATCGAAAAATTCAGCAAGACCTTCGAACCCATCCTGATGGCGGCCATCGGCATCGTGATCGGCGTGATCGTGGTGCTGCTGTACATGCCGATCTTCGACCTGGCCGGGACCCTGCAATGACGGCCACGCTGGACGAGCTGCGCGCCGCGCGGCGCAATGCGCTGGCCTCGAGCCAGCCGTTCTTCGCCGAGCTGGCGGCGCTGACGCAACGCGATCCTTACGCGCTGCTCGACGAAACCGCGAGCCTGTTCGCGCTGCCGGCCGTCGACATGGTCTCCATGCTGGCGATGGCGCCCGCTTTCGACCGGCTGCCGCTGGCGCGCGCGCAGCAGCGCCAGTGCGTGCTGCTGCGCGGCGCCGGCGGCTTGAGCGGCGTCTGCGCCGACCCGTACGCGCAGGACCTGCAGGTGTGGGCCGAAACCCTGGCCGATGCGCCCCTGCGCTGGTGCCTGGCGCTGCCTTCCGACATCGATGCCTACCTCGCCAAGCAGGAGGAATCGGTGCGTTCCATCGATGCGCTGGTGGCCGAGGCGGGCGGCGCGGGCGAGGACGCGCGCCTGCTGGAGAGCCTGAGCTACGCCTCCCTGGGCGAGGCCGGCAGCCCGGCCGTCAAGCTGGTCAACTCCACCCTGTACGACGCGCTCAAATCGGGCGTGTCGGACATCCACTTCGAAAGCACGCCGGGCGGCATGCTGACCAAGTACCGCATCGACGGCGTGCTGGGACAGGCCGCGCAGGTGGGCGGCACGGCCCTGGCCGAACAGGCGATCTCGCGCATCAAGGTGCTGGCCGAGCTCGACATCGCCGAACGCCGCGTGCCGCAGGACGGCAGCTTCCGCGTCGAAGCGCAGGGCCGCGAGATCGACCTGCGCGTGTCGATCATGCCGAGCGTGCACGGCGAGGACGCGGTCATCCGCATTCTCGACAAGCAGGCCATGATCAGCGCCCACGGCAGCCTCACGCTCGATTCGTCCGGCTTTGCCGCCGACCACCTGGCCACCATGCGCCGCCTGGTGGCCGAGCCGTACGGCATGGTGCTGGTGACCGGCCCGACCGGCTCGGGCAAGACCACCACGCTGTACGGCGCCATCACCGAGATCAACAGCGGCCAGTCGAAGATCATCACCATCGAGGACCCGGTCGAATACCAGCTGGCGGGCATACTGCAAATCCCGGTCAACGACAAGAAAGGCCTGACCTTCGCGCGCGGCCTGCGCTCGATCCTGCGCCACGATCCGGACATCATCATGGTCGGCGAAATCCGCGACCGCGAGACCGGCGAAATCGCCGTGCAGTCCGCCCTGACCGGCCACCTGGTGCTCTCCACCGTGCACGCCAACAACGTGTTCGATGTGTTCGGGCGTTTCGCCCACATGGGCATCGATCCGTACTCGTTCGTCTCGGCGCTGAACGGCATCATCGCCCAGCGCCTGATCCGCCTGAACTGCCCGCATTGCAGCGCCCCGTATGAGCCGGACGACGAAGAACTGCTGCGCTGCGGCGTCACGCGCATGCAGGTGGCGCACTACATGTTCCGGCGCGGCTGCGGCTGCGCAGAATGCCGCGGCTCCGGCTACAAGGGCCGGCGCGCGGTGGCCGAAATCCTGACGCTCGACGACGCACTGGCCGAGCTGGTGATCGAACGGCGTCCGCTGCGGCAGATCAAGGAGGCGGCGCGCGCGGCGGGCATGCGCAGCCTGTTCGACGATGCGCTGGCGCTGGTCGCGCAGGGCCACACAACGCTGGAGGAGGTGAAACGTGTCACTCTGGCGGACTAAGACTGCGGCGCTCGCGATCGGCGCGCACACCGTCACCCTGGACGGCGAGGCGCTGGCCACGCCGTCCGGCGACTGGAGCGCGCTGGCGGCCGAACTGGCGCAATGCCTGCCGGCGCGCGCGCGCCTGTCGGTCGAAGTGGCGGACAACTGGGTACGCTACTTCCTGCTCGATCCGCCGGCCGGCGTGCACAGCCTGCGCGATTGCCGCCTGCTGCTGCCGGCGCGCTTCGAAGCGCTGTACGGCCACAGCGCGGCGGAATGGTTGCTTCAGGCCGACTGGCAGGCCGGCGCACCCATGCTGGCCGGCGCCCTTCCGCGCCCCCTGGCGCAGGCGCTCGACGGGTTGCGCCTGGCGCATGTCGTGCCGGTGCTGCTGGCCAGGTGGAACCGCAGCGCCGGGTCGCTGCCGCCCAGCGGCGCCTGGTGCTCGGCGGGCGGCGGCCAACTCAATCTGCTGTACTGGGAAGATGGCCGCCTGCGGCTGGTGCGCCAGCAGCGCGGCCACCATGCCGACGCCTTGCTGAAGCTGGAACTGGCGCGCCTCGATGCTCCGCTGCCGCCGGCCCGCTTCTGGTCGGGCGAGGCAATGCCGTCCGGCTGGGGAACGCTGCGATGAAGCCGATGGCGATCGATTTCGCCGCCGGGGCGAGCGCATGGCGCTGGGACTGGCGCATGCCGGGAACCCGCCTGTTCGCCGTGCTGGCGCTGGTCTCCCTCGTGCTGGGAGCTGCGGCGTGGCAGCGCTCCAATGCGCTGGGGGGGCGCCAGCAAGCCATCGCTGCGCAGTTGGCGCGCCTGAACGACGCGCACCGGAACGCGGCGCGCCAGAGCCGCATGCGGTCCGGGGACGACGTCATGCTGCGCCAGGCGCAGCTGCAGCGCGCCTTGCCGTGGGAATCGATCTTCCGCGCCTTCGAAGCGGCGCCCCCGGTGCGCATGGACACGTTCGAGCCGGACCTCACACGCGGCGTGGTCAAGGTGCAGGCCAACAGCGCCGATATCGGCCAGCTGCAGGATTATCTCGCCACCCTCCAGGCCAGCCCGGCGTTCATGCGGGTCAGCCTGCTGCGCCATGAATTGCCGCCGGACGGCAATGGCGTCACCTTCCATTACGAAGCCGTGCTGGCCGCGCCGTACCGGCTGCCCGCGGGGAGCGCGCCATGAAGCGGCATGATCTGCTGCGCTGGCAAATGGAGGTGCTCGCGCAGCGGCATGGCCTGTGGCTGCTGCCGGGCGTGGCCATGCTGGTGTGTGCGCTCGCCGCGTGGTGCGTGTGGCTGCCGGCGCAGCAGGACACGCTGCACCAGGCCGAGATGGCGCTGGCCGATGCGCGCCGCACGCCCCAGGCGCCGGCGGCGCCTGAAGCGCGGCCCGTCGCGCTGCCGCCCGCGGCGATGGCAGCCGATTCCGTGCAGCGCCTGTTTGCACTGGCGCATCAGCATGGACTGCGGGTGGTGCAGGCCGAATACCGCCGCCAGGACAGCAACGGCGTGGGGCGCTGGCAGGTGCAGATGCCGGCCACCGGCAGTTACCCGCAAGTGCGCTACTTCCTGCGCGCGGCGCAGGCGATACCCGGCCTGTCGCTGGACGAACTCGGACTGCACCGGAATGCCGGCGGCGGCGCGGTCGAAGCGCGCCTGCTGTTTTCAATCTGGTACGCGGCGGAGAAGCGCTGATGCCGCTGCGCCTGAAACTGATGGCCGGCGTGCTGGCGGCGCTGGCGCTGTTGCTCCTGCTGGACCGGCCCACGCCCGGCGAGTCGCCAGTGAGCGAGGTGGCGCCCCGCGCCGCACCGAATACCCGCACCGCCGTGGTGGCGTCGCCGGCGGGCGCGCTGGCGGGCGACGTGGCGGTGCCCGATCTGTTCGCCGCTGCCAGCAGCAGCGCGCCCATCCAGGCGGCCGCCGCCCCGGCGGAAAAGGAGAGCGAGCCCGAACCCGAACTGGCGCTGCTGGGCTTTAAGGAAGAGGACGGGGTGCGCGAAGCCTATCTTCAGATCGATGGCGACGTGCTGAGCGCGCGCGCCGGCGCCGAGCTCAAACACCGCTACCGTGTACTGGCCCTGCGCCAGGAGACCGTGGACATCAGGGATGCCGCCTCCGGCAGCGTTCGCCGCATCGGCTTTAAGGAGCACAATGAGTAGCATCGCCGGAAAACTACTGCTTGCGAGCGTCATGGCGGGCCTGGCCGCCTGCGCCGCCAGTCCCGATCTGACGCCGCCCGAGCTCCGCGCCCTGCTGGACGCGGGCAGGCTGGAGGAGGGCGCCGCGCGGCTGGAAGAGGTATTGGCGCGCGCGCCCGCCAACATCGAAGCGCGGCTGCTGCTGGCCAATACCCGGCGCCAGCTGGCCAATCAGGCACTCAGCCAGGCGGCGCAGGACGTCCGCCGCGAAGCCTGGGACGAGGCGCAGGCCGCCTACCGGCGCGCTGCCGCGCTGGGCGAAGTCGACCAGGCGATGATCGGCATGCGCTCCATCGGCGCGGCCCAGCATCAGGCGCAGCTGCTGCGCAGCGCCAGCGAACTGCAGGCCGCCGGCAAGGCCGCCGAGGCGCGCGACGCGCTGCGCACCCTGCTGGCGCAGTATCCGAACAACCTGAAGGGCGCCGCCATGCTGCAGGCGCTGCGCGAGCAGGAGGCGGCCGCGCCAAGGCCCGGCAAGGCTGCGGCCAGGCGCATCAAGCTGCAATTTCGCGACGCGCCGCTGCGGGCGGTGCTGGCGGCGCTGTCGCAGTCGGCCGGCGTCAACTTCAGCATCGACAAGGACGTGCCGGCCGACACGCGCGTGACGGTGGACCTGCCCGACACCACTTTCGAACAAGGCCTGCGCAGCGTGCTGCTGGCCACGCAAACGGAGCAGCGCGTGGTGGACGAACGCACCCTGCTGATTTATCCGAACGATCCGGCCAAGCAGCGCGAACACCAGAAACTCAGCATCCGCAGCTTCCGCCTCGCCAATGCCGAGGCCAGGACCGTCGCCAACAGCCTCAAGACGCTGCTCAAAACGCGCGACATCGTGGTCGACGAAAAGCTCAACATGCTGGTGCTGCGGGACACGCCCGAGACGCTGCTGATGGCCGCCAAACTGGTCGCGCTGCACGACGTGGCCGAGCCGGAAGTGATGCTGGAGGTCGAAATTCTTGAAGTGCAGCGCAGCGATCTGGAATCGCTGGGCGTCAAATGGCCCTCCAGTATCGGCCTGGCGCCGCTGTCGACGTCCTCGCTGACTGCCGATGGCCGCCTGGTCACCAACCCGTTCACCTTGCACGACCTGACCCACCTGAACTCGCGCGGCGTGCTGGCCACGGTCGACCCGATGAAGCTGTCCGCTTCGGTGGGGCGCGAGAACGTCAGCGTGCTGGCCAACCCGCGCATCCGCATCAAGAGCCGCGAAAAGGCGCTGATCAAGGTCGGCGAGCGCGTGCCGAGCGTGTCGTCCAACGTCACCTCCACCGGCGTCACCTCGCAGTCGGTCAATTACCTCGACGTCGGCCTCAAGCTGGAAGCCGAACCGGTGGTGTATCTGGACGACGAGATTTCGATCAGGCTGAGCCTGGAGGTGAGCAGCATCCTCGGCATCATCTCCGACAGCAATGGCCAGCCCTACGGCTACCGCATCGGCGCGCGCAACGCCAATACCGTGCTGCGCCTGCGCGACGGCGAGAACCAGGTGCTGGCCGGCCTGATCAGCGATAACGACAAGCGCACCGCCAACGCGGTTCCCGGCGTGGGCGAACTGCCGGTGCTGGACCGCCTGTTCGGCAGCAAAGGCAGCGAGCGGACCAAGACCGAGATCGTGCTGTCGATTACGCCGCGCGTGGTGCGCAACCAGCCGCGCACCGGCTGGTCGGAAGTGGAATTCGATGCCGGCACCGACGCCAGCCTGCGCGGGCGCGACGCCGCCCCCGGCGCGCCGCTTGCTCCGGTGGCGCCGGCGGCCGAACGCTCCGGTGGCTAGCATGCGTGGCTTCACGCTGATCGAACTGATGGTCACGCTGGCGATCGTGGCGCTGCTGTCGACGATCGCGCTGCCGCTGGCGCAGGTGGCGGTGCAGCGCCAGAAAGAACAGGAGCTCAGGCTGGCGCTGCGCGAAATCCGCACCGCGCTGGACGACTACAAGCGCGCCAGCGGCGAAGGGCGCATCAACAGCATGCTCGACGGCAGCGGCTACCCGCCCACGCTGGAGGCGCTGGTCAAAGGCGTGCCGGACCAGCGCAGCGCCAATGCGCGCATGATCTTCTTCCTGCGGGCGATTCCGCGCGACCCGTTTTGCGACGACCCGGAAGCATCCAGCGCGGCCTGCTGGGCGCCGCGCGCGTATCAGAGCGATCCCGAGGCGCCCAAGGCGGGCGAGGACGTGTATGACGTGCATTCGAAATCCGAAACGGTGGGCCTGAATGGCATCCCCTACAAGCGCTGGTAAGCATGGCTTCACGCTGATCGAACTGCTGGTGGTGCTGGCGATCCTGGCGCTGCTGCTGACGATCGCCGTGCCGCGTTTTTTCCGCGGCATCGACCAGTCGAAAGAGACCGTGCTGCGCGAGAACCTGCACATCACGCGCGACATCATCGACAAATTCTATGGCGATAACGGACGCTATCCGGCCTCGCTCGATGAACTCGTGCAGCGCCGTTACCTGCGTGCGCTGCCGCGCGACCCCATCACTGAAAGCCCTGCCACCTGGCTACTGGTCGAGCCGGAAAAAGGCAGCGGCGTCTACGATCTCCACAGCGGCGCCGCCGGCAACACCAGGTCCGGTATTCCCTTCGGCCAACTTTAACAATTGGCCGGACCAAAGATCACAATATGTGTTGATTGGCTTGGCCGCAATTGCGAATCGCCCAGGCCAAATGTTGTGTAAACCACGCTTTCGTTACAGTTGGCGTGCATCTATTTCGATGATGGCAGCGACAGTTTTACTGGAAAATGGCTGACGTTAGGTGTAAGTTGGCTGCATTATCGACAAGCTATATCGATTACGTTAGAAATTGTGATGATTCGATATTTTACATGATATTGACATTGCAATTATTTCGGGCGCATCCTCAAAAAAGACCAGCGCCCGTTGCGAAAATTTCATCGATCCAAGGCAGTCTGCATCTTTCCGGCGTCCGTTCGGTTCACATCCTTCCTTGCAATCCGCCTGTCGGGGCGAGGCGGGGACACACTAAAAAATATAGACGGAGGCGATCGAATGAACGTGAACACCCTGAAAAGTGCGCTGGCCGCTGCCGGCCTTGTGGCCTGTGCGCAGGCGCTGGCGGGACCGGTTGGCTACGGTGCCGCGACCACCGGCGGCGGGGCCAAGACCCCGGTGGTGGCAAGCACCCTGGCCGACATGCAAGCCAAGGTCAATGCCTATACCGGCGGCGGCCTGGTCCTGCAGTACACCGGCAAATTCAATTACGCCAGCATCACCGACGTCTGCGCTCAATGGAAGAAGAGCGCGCAGACGCTGGAGATCAAGAACAAGAGCGACATCACGATCCTGGGCTCGTCCGATTCGACCGCCAACTTCGGCATCCACGTGGTCGGCAATGCGCACAACGTCATCATCCGCAATATGACCATCGGACTGCTGCAGGGCGGCGAGGCGGCCGATTCGATCTCCATCGAGGGAAACTCGACCGGCAAGCCGAGCAACATCTGGATCGACCACAACACCATCTTCGCCTCGCTGACCATGTGCTCCGGCGCCGGCGACGCCTCGTTCGACGGCGGCATCGACATGAAGAAGGGCGCCAATCACATCACGGTGTCGTACAACCACGTCTACGACTACCAGAAGGTCGCGCTGAACGGCTACAGCGACAACGACACCCTCAATTCGGCCTCGCTGACCACCTACCATCACAACCGCTTCGAAAACGTCAAGGCGCGCCTGCCGCTGCTGCGCTGGGGTAAGGCCCACATCTACAACAACTACTTCGGCAATGTGCACACCTCCGGCATCAACATCCGCATGGATGCGTTGGCGCTGATCGAGTCGAACTATTTCGAAAACGTTGCCAACCCCGTCACCTCGCGCGACAGCAGCGCGATCGGCTACTGGGAGCTGCGCAACAACTACGTCGGCAGCGGCATCACCTGGACCAGCGCCAGCGGCACCTACGTGAACGCGACCAACTGGACCAGCACCAAGACCTATGGCGCCACCGGCTACAGCTATACGCCCGACCTGGCCGCCAACGTCAAGGCCAAGGTCATCGCCACCGCGGGCGCGCGGACCAATCTGGCCGAGTAAGACCTATCCCATCTCCGGACCGGGAGGTCCGGCATCCCGAGCCGTCCCGCCACGTGGACGGCCGCCATAACCATGCAGTATCCATTGGAGGAGTTTTAAATGTTCAAGCAATTGAGTAAAGCCCGTTCCATCCTGTTCGCCCTCGCTGGACTGGCCCTGGCCGCCAACGTACACGCCGCGCCGGGCAAACGCGCGGTGCCCGCCTGTACCAAGGTGCAGGTCTCGTCGACCACCACCGTGGCGGCCGGACAGACCTGGGATGGCCTGGTCAAGTACGGCAAGTGGGTGTGCCTGGTCGGCACCCCGACCAACATGAACGGCAGCCAGTCCGAAAGCCAGATTCCGCATTTCATCCTGAACGCAGGCGCCACCTTGAAAAACGTGGTGCTGGGCGACCCTAAGCTTGGCACCGGACGCGACCTGAAAGCCGGTGGCGCCGACGGCGTGCACTGCACCGGCAACTGCCGCATTGAAAACGTGTACTGGGGCGACGTCGGCGAGGACGCCGCCACCATGCTCGGCAACGCGACCGCCGGCTCCACCATGACCGTCACCGGAGGCGCCGCCTACAAGGGCGCCGACAAGATCTTCCAGAACAACGGCAACAAGACGCGCATCTCGATCAGCAATTTCTACGCCGAGGAAGCCGGCAAGCTGTATCGCTCGTGCGGTAACTGCTCCAGCCAGTATGTGCGTTACGCCACCATCAACGGCGTGACCATTTATAACGTCAGCACCGGCCTGGGCGTGAACAGCAGCTTCGATTCGGCCAAGCTGCCCGGCCTGGCCGGCCAGTACGACGTGGCCGACATGACCGACTTCGTGGCCAGCGTCTCGTCGCGCTGCGTGGGCTATGTCGGCACGGCCAAAGGCTACGAGCCGGTCAAGGACACCAACACCACCAACGTCGCGCGCAGCTGCAAGTTCCACTAACCGCGTGTAGCCGAACCGCCGCCGGGAGCGATTCCGGCGGCGTTCACTGTCTGGAGAATCCCATGAAGATGCAGAAAATGATAGTGGCCGGCACGGCTGCGCTGCTGGTGTCGCAGGCCTACGCGGCCGACATCGACGCGCGTACCCTGACCGGCGCCAGCACCCCGCTGCAGCTGGCCAATTACGGCACCCGCACCTATTCGGCGCCGGTGGCCGATTCGAACGGTCACGACCCGGCCAACTACCGCGCCGCGCCCGTGTTGCCTGCCTGGCAGTTCGCCCAGACCGACCCGACCGGCGGCGTGCTCACCTTCGAGCGCCAGAGCGCGCCGCAGGACGGCTGGCATACCTATGCCCGCGCCGGCAAGGTGATCGTCACCGGCGGATCGGCGGCGGCGGCCGACCGCGTGTACACGGTCTTCAACGGCCAGCAGCTGATCGCGGCCCTCAAGCAGGCCGGCAACGAGCCGAAGATCGTGCGCGTGGTCGGCCACATCGACCTGCGCTGGAGCGGCAACAACACCGTGTTCAAGGAATACACCAGCTACCTGGACCAGAAACAGGGCGGATCGATCATGGTCCCGTCGAACACCACGCTGGTCGGCATCAACGACGCGCAGGGCCGGCCGGCGCGCCTGACCGGCACTTCTCTGTTGATCGGCAATGAGCTCGCGCTCAACCCGGGCGGCGACCCCGAGGCGGACTTCAAGAGCTGGATCGCGGCCGGCAAGAACGGCGAAGACTATCCGACCTGGACGCGCAACGTCATCATCCGCAATCTGCAGATCGACACGCCGTGGGACGTCAACCCGGAAGACTCGGCCAACGCCTACGCCGACGGCATCACCTTGTCGCGCGGTCAGAACATCTGGATCGATCACGTCTCGATCAGCGATGGCGACACGCCCGATTCCCTGGCCGGCGATACCCGCCATGACGGGGCGCTCGACGTGGTGCGCGGATCGGACTACGTCACCGTGGCCAACAGCTTCTTCACCAAACACCACAAGCAGACGCTGGTCGGCAATGGCGACAGCGGACGCGCATGGAGCGACGAAGGGCGCCTGCACGTGACCTTCAACGGCAACTGGTGGGACAGCCTCGGTTCGCGCCTGCCGCTGGTGCGCTTCGGCCAGGCCCACCTGTACAACAACCTGATCACCGGCGATGTCTCGACCCGCAATGCCGACCTCAAATTCGGCAGCGGCCTGGATGCGCGCTACAAATCGAGCCCGCTGGCGCAGAACAACTACTACAGCTTCGTGGGCTTGAAGCCGTCGGAATTCTGCGGCAAGGTCATCAAGGGTTCGGGCTACGCCGGCTTCCGCTCGTCGGGCCACCTGTTCATCAGCAACCGCGCCGATTCCGGTGCCTGGGTGGGCGGACCGATCGCCATCACCGGGCAGTGCGGACTGACGGTGGCCAGCGGCGCGGCGGCCTGGACGGTGCCGTATGCGTACACGCTGCAGGCGGCCGATGCGGCGTTCACTTCGGTGAAAGCCAATGCCGGCGCGGGCAAGCTGAAGTAGTTCAGCGGCGGCGCCCTGTGCGGAGCAGCGCTTCGACCATCGCGGCCGGCGCATCGGTCAGGGTGTCGAACACAAACTCGGCGCCGCGCGGCGCCTCGTAGGGCGCATCCCAGCCGGTCAGCCCCGTCAGCTGGCCGGCGCGCCTTGGCATACAGTCCCTTGGCGTCGCGCGCGGCGCAGGTGGCCAGCGAGGTGGCCAGCTAGACTTCGCTGAACCGTCCGGGCGGGAACAGCCGCCGGACCCGTTCGCGGTCGGCGGCGATCGGCGAAACGAAGGCGCAGATGGCGACCAGTCCGGCGTGCTGTTGCTTAATGAGTTGGCCGCGCCGGGAGTGGCCAGGGTGAGCGTGGTGCTATTGCCGGCCGCGTCCTTGATCGTGCCGCCGTTCAGGGCGAGGGCGCCGGTGCCGAGAAAATCCAGATCGGACGCGGTATCGCCAGCCTGCACCGTGTAATTGAAGGTCAAGGTGGCCGTGCCGCTGCCGCTGGTGTAGTTCACCGCCTGGTCGGTGGTGCCTGTTTCGAGCGTCAGCTGCGGCGTGCCGGTCACCGTGACGGCCTCGCTGAAGTTCACCTGCACGGCGATCACGTCGCCCGCCTTGTAGCTGCCGTCGGCCGTGCTGGACGTGACGCCGTTGGCCGTGGGCGCAGTGCTGTCGGGCGCATCGATGCTCGAGAACGCCATGTCGTCGACGGAAAGCCGCTGGATCAGGTTCGCGTTGGTGGTGGCGCTCAGCTGCCGGCGCTGACCTGGGCCAGGAAGGCATTGACCAGGGCGCCGACCGGGCTGGTCATGCCTGCATGGAAACGCGGGTTTTGCCGCAGAATGGCCGCCAGCAACGTGGACCCTGAGCGCGGCAGGCCGGTGATGAAGTGGTAGTTCGTCATAGGCAATAGAAAAAGGTGAGCGGACACCTGCGTTGCAAAACGCGTATCTGAACACTGACATACCCGCTTGTTGCGGGCAAGGAAATATTGTCAGGAGCGCCAGTTGCGTCGTTTTATTGCACCTGGTTGCGTTGGAGCGTCTGCTTAGTCCAGCTCTGGGCGTTCCGTGTCGCGGCAGTTGGCGCCGCACGCCATGACATAGGCGAAGGTCCAGTCGCAGTAGCGCTTCTGGCCGTCAAGGAAACTGAAGTCGCCATCGGGGAAGCTGCGTTTGAGGGTGTCGTCGCAGGAAGCGCTCTTGATGCCCATGATGCCGCCGCCGGGCGCGCGGATCAGCTGCCAGTCCATCTTGCCGGTGATCGGGTCGGCATACAGTTCGCGCAGGTAGCGCCGCACCCCGGGCTGGCGCGGATCGCGCAGCAGGTCTTCCAGGCGTGCCGGCGCGCGGCTGCCATTGCCCTCGGGTGTGAACAGTTCGTATTCCAGAAACGCCTTGATGTACTGCTTGCCGACGTACAGCAGTTCGGCCTCGGCGGCGCGCCGGCGTGCCAGTTCGCCCACCTGCACCACGGCGGTCGCGGCGATGCTGATGACGGCCACCAGCACCATCAGGCCGACGTAGGTGAAGCCGCCGGCACGCCGCGTCATACGGTGCGCACGGCCAGTTCGTCGAAGCCGGTGGCCGGGTCGTGCTCGCGCGTCAGCGCGTGACCGGGCAGCCAGGCCAGCAGGATTTCGGCAGTCGTGCGGACGGTGTTGCCGTCCGTGACGTGGCCGCCGAACACGCGGCCCTCTTCGTCCGATACGGTCATGTGCAGGTGCGCACCGTCGGGCGTGACGCTCCCCGACAAGGTCAGCAGCTCGAAAGCGCCCGTGAAGGTGGTCGCGCCAGGGGCGTTGGCAAAACGGATGCGGGGATCGCTCAGGCTTCCGATACCGGACACGACAAACCCCGAGCGGGCGCCAGCGGCGGCGATGGTTTCAAGCGCCTGGCGCAGGTCGGCACCGGGGGGCAGGCGGAGCGGTTGGCAATGCATGCGAAGAGCGCGGTCGCGTTGGTGGAATGCTCAGTATAACGTGGTGCGGCTGCGTCACCACATGAGTTCAGTTTATTTTGTGAATACGATTGAGAATGATTCGCGTTTACGTTATTCTGCCTTTCCATTGTCGAAAGGTTAAAATGAACGCGATCTCATCACGCAGCACAGCATTAACTTATCCCCTAGTCGAAAGCGGCACTGACGAGGCGCTGGCACAGGCCTGCAAGCGCGGCTTGCAGCGCACTTTGCAGGCACTGTTCCGCGAAAAGCTGCTCCATATCGAGCATTTGATCGTGGAAGGCGCGGTCGCCTGGCTGCCGCTGTGGTCGCGCCAGTCGATGCTGCGTTTCGAAGGCCTGCAGATCGGCCGCATCGGCAACTGCGAACTGAATGGCCAGGTGTCGTGTTATCAGAGCGGCGAGCGGCCACGTGCGCTTACCACATCGTCGGCGCTGCTGGCCTTCGTGGCCGATGCCCTGCCGCATGCGGTCGCCGCCATCGATATCGCCCGGCTGATCCGGGAGCTCGATAACAGCACCGCGAACGACGCCCTGTGCCTGCGCTACCGGCAGCAGTGGGCCGGCGAACTGAATGCGGCGATCCGGGCCAGCGGCCAGCCCAATCTGTTGGCCATGCTGATGCACACGCCGGCCGATGCGCAGGACAATCCCGTGCTCCTGCTCGAGCAGTGGGGCACACTGGGCCACCCCTGGCATCCGGGCTACAAGACCAAGCTGGGCCTGACCGCCCAGGAAGTGATGGCCTCGTCACCCGAGTTCCGCGCGCAGTTCGCCGTGCCGCTGATGGCCCTGAAGGCGAGCAAGGCGCATGTGGCCACGGCGCGTCATCTCTGCCACTACCGCACATGGTTCGCGCTTGTCTTCCCGCAGCCCATGCTGGACTGGGAGAGCGCCCTGCGCCGGCGTGGGCAGGATCCGCTCGCCTGGTTGCCCTTGCCCGTCCACCCGTATCAGGCCAGCCGGGTGCTGCCCGAAAAATTTGCCGCCGAAATCGCCGCCGGTGACCTGCTGCCGCTGCCCGAGGTGCAGATGGGCGCGACGCCGACCATGTCGTTCCGCACTGTGGTGCCGGCGGGAGCGGCCGACCTGCCGCACCTGAAGTTGCCGGTGTCGCTGCGCCTGACCAGCGTGCAGCGGACCGTTTCGCCCAAGTCGGCGGTGATGGGCCCGCGCCTGACCGGGCTGCTGACCCGGATCGTCGCCGATGAAAGCGGCTTCGGCGGCACGCTCGACATTGTCGGCGAGGAAATCGGCCTTCACTACCTCGATCCGCAGGGCGACGACGACCGCGCGCGCCACCTGTCCGTACTGTTCCGCTGCAATCCCATGAGCAAGCGCAGCGCCGCGCTGTTCCCGGTACCGGCCGGCGCCCTGTTTGCCGATTCACCCGTCGACGGCCGCGCCCTGGTGACGGAACTGGTGGCCCTGTCGTACGGCGACCATGCCGATGGCGCGCTGCAGTTTTACGCGCGCTACGCCGACACGGTGCTCAGCGCCGTGCTGGGGGCCTACCTGCTGTACGGCATCGCCTTCGAGGCGCACCAGCAAAACAGTTTCATCATGATCGACCGGGACTACCGGCCGGCGCAACTGCTGGTGCGCGATTTCGGCGACCTGCGGGTGCACGGCCCGTCGCTGAAGAACGCCGGGCTGGCGCTGGAGGTCTTCCGCAAGGGCCATACCGTCTTCGATACCGATGAGCCGGTGCGCGACAAGCTGCTGCACGCGGTCATGCTGTGCCACCTGTCTGAACTGGGCATGCTGCTGGCGCGCAGCTACCGCCGCCCCGAGGCCGGTTTCTGGGACGTGCTGCGCGACTGCGCCATCGCGGCCTTCGAGCGCCTGCGTGCGCGTACCGCCCCGCAGCGCTGGGCCGCGGAACGGCACGCGGTGCTTGAAGCCGATTGGCCGGCCAAGGCCTTCCTCAAGATGCGCCTGTCGGACACCTCGGACGACGTGCACGGCGAGATGCCCAATCCGCTGGCGCACCCTGGCCAATGATGGCGCCTTTGCGCGCGCTGTGGCTGATCCAGCTGGTCTCGATGGGCGCGATGGAAATGAGCGCGCCGTTCTGGGCGCTGCACCTGCGCGATCTGGGGCAGTTCTCGCCGGCGGCACTCGCATGGGCCAGCAGCATTGCCTATGCCGGGCCGATGGCGATGGCCATGCTGCTCACGCCGTTATGGGGCCGCCTGGGAGACCGCACCGGCCATAAGGCAATGCTGCTGCGCGCGCTGGCTGCGCTGGCGCTGACGCAGTTGTGGATTGCATGCACGGACGACGCCGCCGCGATCCTGATCGCACGGCTGGCGCAGGGCGGGCTGGCCGGCTTCATCGCCAGCGCCCAGGCTTACGGCGGCGCGCTGGCCGGCAAGGCCGAGCGCGGCGCGCTGATGGCCCGCCTGCAGGTGGCCACTGCCGCCGGCTCGGTGCTGGGGCCGGTGCTGGGCGGCTGCCTGTACGACGTGTTCGACTTTCGCACCGTCAACCTGAGCGCGGCCGCGATCTGCGCGCTGTGCGCGTGCGCGGCCTGGCTCGCCTTGCCGCCGGTCGCGCCGCGCCCGCCCGCAGCGCCCACGCCGCCGGGGAAACCATCGGCGCTGGCGCCGATGGCCGGACTGCTGCTGGCCATTGTGCTTGTACAGGCCGGCAAGATGATGCCGCAAGCCTTCTTTGGCGTGTACGCCGAGCAGGTGTTGCATGCGCCTGCCTGGGTCACCGGCCTGTGCTACGGCGCCACGGCACTGGGCCTGTGCGTGGCGGCACCGCTGTGGGCGCGCCGCTTCGCCGGCAGGGATGAAGACGCGGTCCTGCGCGAGGTCGAGGCGGTCTGCTGGGCCAGCGTGGCCGTGGTCGCGGCCCAGGCGCTGTGCCGCGATGTGCCGCTGTTTGTGCTGACCCGCGTGCTATGGGGCGTGTGCCTGGGCGCGCTGCTGCCGGTGTTTTACGGCTTGTTGTCGGCCCCAGCCGCAGCGGCGCACCCGGGCCCGGTCCTCGGCGCCCGCAATGGCGCGGCAAAGGCCGGCCCGCTGCAGGG
>CBFGOU010000025.1:0-17725 GCA_965650445.1 uncultured Oxalobacteraceae bacterium
AGGACTGGGCGGCGCCGTACCGCGCCGAAGTGCACTTCGTCGCCGGCGGCTTTGTCAGTCCCGACACCCGTCCCATGCGCGCCGGCCTGGCCAGCCTGCAGCTGGCCTTCGAGGACGCCAGGGGGCGCGGCGACCAGCCCTACGCCGCCTACTGCTGCTACGGCATCATCGAGCGCCGCAGCAGCCTGGGCGACGCGCTGCCCGACCTGCTGCAGGACGCCGCCGTGCGGCTCGACTATGTGCAGCGCACCGCGCTCAAGGACGTGCACACCCGGCTGCTCGTCTGGCGCCAGTTCCTGCGCTGCCTGCGCGGCGAAACCCGCCAGCCGCCCTCCTTCGACGGCGACGGCTTTTCCGAGCAGGCCATCGAAATGGCGCTGCGCGCCAAGCCCGACAATCCAACCCACCTGGTCTATCACGGCCTGCGCCTGCAGGCACGCTACCTGCTGGGCGACTACCGCGGCGCGGTCGAGGACGCCGAACAGGCGCGCGCCTTCCTGCATGCCAGCAACGGCATGCAGGAGGCCGAGCTGGTGATGTTCCATGCCCTGGCCGCCGCCGCGCTGTATCGCGACAGCGCCACCGCCGCCGCGCGCCGCCCGGCCTTGCGCCAGACGGTGGCCGAGGCCTGCGCCCACCTGCAGCAGCGCGCCGGCCACGCGCCAGGCAATTTCAGCGCGCGCCATCTGCTCGTCAGCGCAGAACTGGCGCGCATCGACGGCCACGTCGCGCCTGCCATGGACGCCTACGCGCGCGCCATCGACAGCGCCGACCGCGACGGCTATGTGCACCTGTGCGCGCTGACGCACGAGCTGGCCGCAGGCTTCTACCGCGAACAGGGCCTGCGCCGCCAGGCCGACAGCTGCCTGAAGGAGGCGCTGGGCGACTACCGGCGCTGGGGTGCCGGCGCCAAGGTGGCCGAGCTGCAGCGGCGCTTTCCCGACCTGCTGCGTGCGCACGAGCCGGCGCTGGCCGGCACCAACCTGTCGCCCGATGTCGACCTGCTCGCCGTCGCCAAGGCGGCCCAGAGCATGTCCGGCGAGGTCGCCGCGGCGCGCCTGCACGAGACGCTGCTGCGCATCGTACTCGAACACGCCGGCGCCCAGTCGGGCCACCTGCTGCTGATGCGTTCCGGCCAGCTGCACATCGAAGCGGTGGGCGAATTCAAGACCGAGGGTTACCGTGCACGCAGCCTGCAATCGGTGCCGCTCGCCTCCGGCAGCGTGCCGCGCAGCGTGATCGAGCACGTGGCCCGCACCCGCCAGCCGCTGGTGATCGACGATGCCCGCACGGACGCGCGCTTCGCCCAGGACAGCTACCTGGACCGCAAACGCTGCTGCGCGGTGCTGTGCCTGCCGATCCAGCGCCATCAAACCCTGACCGGCATCCTGTACGCCGAAAACCGCATCCTGCCCGATGCCTTCCGCGCCATCAATCTGGACGTGCTCGAACTGCTGATCTCCCAGGCCGCCATCTCGCTGGAAAACGCCTCGCTGTACGAGCACCTGCAGGAAAGCCAGGCACGCCTGTCCGCGGTGATGGACAATGTGCCGGCCGGAGTCTACGTCAAGGACCTGGACGGGCGCTACCTGTTCATCAACCGCGAGACTGAAACCAGCCTCGGCATCGCCCTGGCCGACATCCTCGGCAAGACCGACCGCGAACTGTTCGCCGCCGATCCCGCCTGCGCCGCCAGGCTGCGCGATGCCGACCTGCTGGTCATACAGCAGGGGCGCTCGCGCACCTACGAGGAAAGCGTGCGCATGCCCACCGGCGAGGTCCGCACGTTCCTGACGGTCAAGGCGCCGCTGGTCCGCGACGGCAAGGTGCAGGGCCTGTGCGGCATCAGCACCGACGTCAGCGAACAGCGTGAAGCGCGCGAGCGGGTCGAATACCTGGCCCGCTACGATGCCCTCACCGGCCTGCCCAACCGCACCCTGCTGATCGACTATCTCGACATCGCCATCGCCAATGCGCGCCGCGCCGGACAGTCGGTCGCCCTGCTGTTCCTCGACCTGGACCGCTTCAAGGCGATCAACGATTCGCTCGGCCACTGGGCCGGCGACCTGGTGCTCAAGGAAGTGGCCACGCGCCTGCGCGCCTGCGTGCGCGAGGCCGACACCGTGGCCCGGCTGGCCGGCGACGAATTCATCGTCGTCGTCAGCAATCTGGACAACCCCGACAATGCCCGCCAGAGCGCGCGCAAAGTCATCGACGCGCTGTCCCATCCCATGCACATGCAAGGCCACCAGGTCAGCATCGGCGTCAGTATCGGGATCAGCCTGTTCCCGCAGGACGCGCCAGACCCCGAAACCCTGCTCAAGCATGCCGACATGGCGATGTACCACGCCAAGCCGGTGGGCCGCGAAAAATACCAGTTCTTCGACACCGCCATGAACCAGCGCGCGCAGGAGCGCCTGATGCTGGAGAACCAGCTGCGCACGGCGCTGGCCAACCACGAGCTGTATCTGGAATACCAGCCGCAGGTCGACCTGCACGACCGCCGCATCGTCGGCGCCGAAGCCCTGCTGCGCTGGCAGCATCCGCAATTCGGCATGGTGCCGCCGTCGAAATTCATCCCGATCGCCGAAGACTGTGGACTGATCGGCGAAATCACGTGCTGGGTGATCGACCAGGCCTGCGCGCAGCTGCGCAGCTGGCAGCGCCAGGGCTTGCCGCGGCTGTCGCTGGCGATCAACATCTCGGCGCTGTGCCTGATGCACAACACGCTGTGCGACAACCTGGCCGCCGCGCTGCTCATTCACGGGCTCGATGGCGAACTGCTGGAACTGGAGATGACGGAAGGGATACTGATGCGCGATGTCGAAGCCTCGATCAGCAAGCTGCGCGAGCTCAAGGGCCTGGGGGTCGGCCTGGCCATCGACGATTTCGGCACCGGCTATTCGAGCCTGAGCTACCTGAAGCAGCTACCGGTGGACAAGCTCAAGATCGACCAGTCCTTCGTGCGCGACATTGCCCACGACCCGAACGACTCGGCCATCACCAGCACCATCATCGCCATGGCCAAGCATCTGCACTTGAAGGTAATCGCCGAGGGGGTGGAAGATGCCGCCGCCGAACGCTTCCTGTGCGAGCACCACTGCGACCAGATGCAGGGTTTTTTGTTCAGCCGGCCGGTATCGGCGGAAGCCTTGGCGCTGATGGTGCATGTCACGGCGTGCGCATCCTCGATTGGCGGCTGAGTTGCTACCGTTGAGCGCCAAGCACGTTTCGAGCGCCCGCATGGCTTTGCACCCGATGCATCTCACGTGTACATGAAGGCGCAGTGAACATCACGCCAGAGGCATTGCCGATCAGCGTTATGCCGGCATCGTTGGCCATCATCTCGGCTGCCGGCAACTTGACGCTGTCGGTACCGGCTTCGGGCCAGAGTGGCCCCCACGGGCTCCCGCCGATGTCCGGCATGCCGTAAAGTAGGTCACTCATCTCGAACAGCTCACCGAAGACCTCGCCCACGACAGAGTCCATCTGCGTCCAAACGAGAGCGGTAGAGCCAGCATCGGCAGAACGGTCGAAGTTGTCCCAGTGCTCCGTGTGCTCCGTGGGATTGGGGGCGTTGACAAAGCTTCCGTAATGATCCCTTCGTTCAACTTCGCCAGCTTCCTTAACCGCATCATTGGTGCGCTGAGTAGCGTAGCGTTCTGCATCGTTGCCCCATTGTTCATTCGGTGTTCTAACGTTCTCAGCGTTATTTGGGTCCAATGAATGATTGATTTCGTGAAGTAATGTAGACGCGGCGGAATTTACGCCGAGGAAGTTGCCCTCACTGTCACGTATTTCCCCCCCTTGTCCGGGTCCCAGTAGATGGTCTTGGAGTCGGGGTCATATTTTACGTTCCCGATGTGGTTGAACACGATCTGCACGTCTTCCAAGACAAATTCTTGAATCGAAGCGCTGCCACCCATCGGCATCGCCGTCTGAAGATAATCGAGAGCTTGATCGAGCTTGGCGCGATCGGAATGGTCAGCATTAATGAGCCACAAATCGTCGGAAGTAACGGGCATTTGTTAATCTCCAATATAGCCCCGCTAGGGGCACCTGGTGTATTCAGAATGGGTCGGGGGTGCGAGGCCAGTAACCCAAGCTCGTAGGCGTTCGGGAAGATCGGCCGCAGCAGATGTTTCAACTCCGTTTACAACGCCATGCACCCTGCCGTCGGACGATGTGAATTTCTTGAACGCCAGTGTGGCAATAACACCGTCGCTGTTGTGTAACTCGATCAGGATGCGCAGGTCTGGCTGCCTGACGTGCATGTCGCTTTTCTCGATTGCAGCCTCGTCAATGATTGCCAAAAGCCGGCTCATATTGCTCGGGTCAACCGCATAGCGGCACCCGTATTTCGGCACGTCGTCCTGACCGATCGGTATCGGAGGGGAGACATAAGTCGGCACGATATAAACCTCGGCAGAGGTGGTCGTAGGTGCGGACCGGATGACATCGGCGACCGCGTCTGGCGACGCTGCGTGTGCCGCTGATGCCACTGCAAATTGCATCAGCAGACCAGCGCAGATCGCCAAGGGCTTTACAACTCTTGCGATCGCTTTACTCATAGAATCCGTCCTTGCCGCCTGGCGGCCTGGTTGATGTGTCGTCATCGTAGGTTCCTCGTTGGTCATTAAATTGAGTGCGCTCAATGGTGCGCAGGAATGCGTGGTGCGCCCGTCCGTTCACGCGCATGCGGCTTCCAGCATTTTGAAAAAGCCCGGCGCCTCCAGGTCGAAGCCCCGCGTGCCATAAATGATAGCTTCACGCTCGGTCCGGCACGGGCACGTCGGCGCGCGTGAAGCGCCGCCGACGGACCAATCGAAGCGGCACGGTCGGCCATTTCCAAAAAATTTGTCTACCGGATTGACGCTTTTCGCAATTGCGCGTCCAACGCATAGCTTGGACACTGGCTCCATAGCTTGGCCCTGCACGGGCTGGTGCCCATCTATTGGGATACCGGTGCATGACGCGCCCGAATGGGAGGCGCCTCTCGCCTGCGTCCGGGCTCCGCGCGCGCCCGGGCGGAAATTTCGCCCGTTGTTTTCCCGATCAGACGCCGTCTGCTCTCAGTACAATGTCCGGATGAATCCAATCGATCCCTTCGACCGCGACAACTTGAGCCATGCAGAAGCTTTGCTGACGAGTTCTCCAGTTATGGCATGGAACAACCAGCGCTTAACTTGTTCCACGCGCCGGCGGAAATCGCACATGTAGGGCCGGAAAAGAAATGTGGGGGACAGCCTCTCTGGTTTGAGCCGGTGGAGCTCGGCGGACGCCGTATCCGCAGCATACCTACCGCCGAGCGCAATTGCAATTCCCCGTGGCCGGCGCACAGCCATTGGCCGCGCTGGTCCGGCCTTTCCCTTTGCAACACCTACGATTCGGGCCCGAGGTAGTCGGCCCCTTGGCGGTCCGGGTAGCGGGACTTTCGCGCGCGAAAGTGCCTGGGCGACGTCCACCACCGCGTCCGGGCAAGGTGCAATTGATCCGGCTGGCACAAGTTGTTTATCCGGTAAGGGCGCTGCGGGTCGCGCGGGAAATTCGCCGGTCATGGCTTGGCTCACTGTCCTTGTGCATCGACCGTATCGCGACGCGGCGATGCTGGGCGTGAATGCTCCCGGGGAGGATGCCGGTACCAGTCAGATCGGAAGCTCTCTCGGAACGGCCTTGTACCGGACGTAAAGCGGGTGACGTGGAGTGCCATCGAGGTTGATGTGCAGCGCGTACACCTTGATACCGGCGCCGCGCAGCATGTTCAGGATCGCTTTGTCGCGCCCTCCCAGCGCGCCAGGCTCACCCCCAGCCGCACACAACAACGGCCGCGCGTCGCGCCGCGTCGAGGATCATTGCATCATTGTCGGGGCCGACGAGATCAAAGCCCGAGACGTACAATCCGGCCAGCTTGTCCGAATCCGTTTCACGGTATGCGAAGGCGTTTGCCACCTCCAAGCCGCCGACCTTAAAATTGAATCCTTCGAGGGGCCACATCATCACGCGGCGAATCTGCCGCTCGACGGTTGGATCATTGTCGACCTCGTTCGCGGTACTCGGATTCATCATGAGCAGCAATGCCCGGGGTAGCGACTCGTCCCACACCCGCCAGAGAAGATAGCGGTAAACCTCGCAGTCGGAAAATATCGCGCCGGTCGTCCCCACCAAGGTGTTGTGTTCGCGTCGCTTCATTTGGCGGTTCTATTTAACGCGTATGAACTGGATGCTGTCGATCAGCTGGCGGCCGGAGGAACTTTCACGGTGCACTCTTTGAACCAGAATCAATCCATCCTGCTGCATCGCCAGCGCGACCACAAGCACTGACTGGAACTGCTCCAGCTGGCCATCTCCGTCATCGGGCCTCATGAATCCAGTCCCTCCTGTCTGTACACCTTCGTAAGCTGCTTTCGCGATGTCCCGCATGTGGTCTCCATTGGCGATCGGCTCTGCGCAAGCGCGCACCCTCACTATAGCCGTGTTAAGCGTTTGCGAACACCTCAAGCCCCGGCTATGTGGGACCGCCACTCGCCGAGGCCGGGATTCGCGCGCGCCGGAGCGGCAAGTTCGCCCGTTGACGCCTCGCCATTCGGCTCGAACGAGAGATTGCTGTAGGCGAATGCGCCCGTGCAGCCCCCGGCGCGCATGGCGCCTTCCGCAGCCATCGAAGTGCGCGGGCCGTCCGGCTGGTTCCTGCGGCTCGACGCTGGCGCCGATCCCGCCTGGCGACAGCTTGAAGAAATTTCACCATCCGCTGTTATAGGTTGCATCGAACAGGTGCATCGCACAGCCGCTGCAACCAGTAACGCAATCGTTCAACAGGATAGTTGAACTGCTCAGCGTAAGCCGTCAGGGACAGGCCGCTGGCCTGCAATTGCCCCACGCGCTCGCGCCACACCGATGCCGGTATGCGCTGTGATGCCATGACCTGGTTCTCCTTGAAGATGAAAACGCCAAGTCTGATCAGATTGCGGGGGAAATTAAAGGTGGGTGGGTCGGACGCTTACCATTGAAGCGCTACAAGCCCAAGTTCATTTCATGCCTTACTGCGCCCCAAGCGTCTGTCCGGACAAGCCTGCCCTCCTTCCGACAGTGCATAACAATCCGAAAAGCTTATGGGAGGCGGTGATCGAAAGCAGTACGGTGATGGCCGAGATCCAATCGACTGAATACATCCGCACGAACGCAAGCGCTGCCATGAGGTTCGAAGCTAGCCACATGGCCAGGTAACGATTCCTGAAGTTCGAAAAATGTTCCGGCAGCCACTGTTTGCGGAGCTGAGCCTTGGAGTCGGTTCTTGAGCAAACCGTGAGTCCCTTCGTACCCCAGCTACTGTCATGGGCGTTACAGATCGCGTAGGCCCAGAGCAACGGAGGCACCACGTAAGTGGTGAGCACTGCCATTGGCGCGTTGAGGAGGACGCTCCTGACGAGCTGTCGCTGGCCGACCATCGCTGCAACTGTGCTCGCCAGAAAGATAAAAAGGAACAGGTAAGCAGCTAGCGGCGAGCTGGCAAGAAAGACAATCACCAGGAGCGTGCCTGCGATGAGTGCAATTTGAAGAGCGATCGAGATGCGAAGAAGCAACACTTTGCCCGGATTTATATTTCCGGTTAAGCAAAGCGGTACCTGCAAAACGATGCTGGCGGAAGTCGCAAGGGCAAGGAATATCGCGGCCGCCCGAGCTAGGGGATGAGCCTCCAGTAGCTCGATGGCGCCAGTTGCGAGGAAAAACATCAACAGGTATGAGATCGCAGGCGTGAACCAGTCGTTCGCCAACATCAGCGAATGGTAAAAGCCGGCCACACACGACCGTACTTTCCGCTTCGCGGAAATGCCGTTGCGAAACAGGAGCGAAGGGAGCATCTGGATGAAACTGGTCCGGCACGCTACGTAGCCGTTGCACCATCGCCGCCTTTGGCGCAATAGTTCTGGCCACGAATCGCAGGCATCGGTGACGGCCGTGGCTCGATCAACATGCGAAATCGTCCACTCGGCATTGGGCCTGGCAACCATTTCGCGGCACAGCACGCGGTCTTCAGCCAAGTACAGCAATGCTTCACCTGGACTCAACTCATCAAGCCCCCGGAAATACACTTCGAGCGGACCGCCGTTGGTACACTCAGCCTCAGTGCCAGTTCCGTCCTTGATCGCATCCCATCTGAAAGCGCTCAGCTGGCCGGGGACCACGCTCAAGAATCCCGATGCACGCTCCGCGGGCCATTCCAGCAACACCGCACTGGTAAAAGAAGCAAACTGCCAAGCGTGCAATGCGCTGATCAGGCTGGCCGGCTGGGTCGGCACGATGCTCGCCGCGACCGCGCCCACGCTTGCATTGATGCGGAACTCATTGATCATGTCGTTGAGCGCATTCGTTGACGGGACAGTGCCGACGTCCATTTGAATGCAAACCCGGGGGGACAGGTGTGGGCACAGGATTCGATAAAACCACCAGTGCGAGTCGAGCTTCCCGGCGTTTTCGTTCTTGATCCCGACGATAAGCTGGATTGGCGACGCCGTGGCTGCATTCGGTCCGCGCAGCAATACGGCGGAGCCAATTTCATCATTGTGCTGATCGGCTCGGGCTGGCAAACCCGCAAGGAGAGTTCGCGCGAACGCCAGCAGTTCGGATAACTCAATGCTGCGGGGATGACATGCCAAGTCGCAATTTGGCGACTTCCTTAATTCCCCAGTACCGAGGAGATCAGCCAGGGCAAGTAGCATTGACCGTGAAGCTCGGTCAATACCGTCCACGAGGATGACTACGGTAATCGACTTGGGCACATTGCTGGCGCGGATCTCGCCAATCGAGACCGCCAGGCTATGTAATGAGCCCAACAGCGCGCTTCCCTCTTCGTTATACACCGTGATGCATATCGCCACGCCGTCGATCGCCCGTGGCAGGTGCGCGCACTTGATGGCAGCGGTGTGACGGCTCATCAGTGTCAGTGTATCGGCTTCCGAAAAAAGTTCGCGCTCATCGGGTAGTACCGGGCGTTGGCGGTGGAGCATTGTTTCGACCAAAGATTGATGCTAACGATAATAAATCGGCGCCGTTCGGGCTTGCCCGGACAGCCTGTGTACCAGGTACGGCAACCCTCCCCTACCGCAACCTGGAAACGTGAGGAGTGGGCTCGGTGGTTCGCATCCCCTGCCAGTCGATCTGCACGCCTTCTATTTCACCCTGGCCAAAGCTGAATTCAACGTTGGGATTGTCTTTCCAGGGGATGTTCTGTTGGCGGCACTCTGGATTCGTCCACCGCATCGATTGGAAGTTCATCAAATGCAGATAGAGATACTCGTGCTTGCCGTTGCTGGCATTCGTGACTCGGCCACGGGTCCAAAACCACACGGATGGATGTTGATCCGAGCCATCGTGCCATTGCATGGGATGAAAGACGGTCGAGTACCGCTCCTTGAACAAACACTTCACTTGAAGTAGCTGGCCAACATGGTGGACCTCATCAGCCTGCGAGGACGGCGTGTCAGGCGCGGGCGTGCTTCCGCTCCTCCGCAGTGCCTCCCGAAGGCTGATGGGATCTCGTTGAACGAACAAGCATGAGTAGATGTCTTCGTCAAACCGGGTCGACTCAGGGTGCTCCAGGTACAGTTTCCAGTTTGGGATCTGTCGATAGGCCCCGCGCAACAGCTGCGTATTTCTAAAAAGCGACAAATGCCCGGACAACATGCCTTCATGTGTACTGATCACGTCATATGACAGTACTTCGTCCGTATAGAATTGGCGGATGTCCCCGTATATCACATCAAGGTCTCCGAATCCGAAGAAATCGTAGTCGGCGAGGTCGTCGTAATACAATTCCCCATACGCAGGGCGCAAATCACATATCTTATAGGGCGCGCCTGGATTGAAATCAATCCCCAATTTCCGGGATGCGCTTTGTACATAATCACGGTATGGCGCATGCACGAACTTGACATTCTCCGGATGAGAAGCCGGTATTTCACAGTCGGTGCGGATGATCCAGTTCACTGTGTCGTTATACTTGCAGCTGGCCAGGAAGACCGGGAACCATTTCGGCCAGGCGCCGAAGTAGTCGATAAAAATCACGATGCTTTTCAGTTTGGTATTGCTTGCACCTAGGTTACCGTCTCGCATTTTTTTTCCTCGTTTCTCACCAATGTGCAGCGGCGTCTAGCGCGATCCGATGCCGTAGCAATTGCGCGCTTGAAGTGCGCAATTGTCTCTTTCAATCCATCCCTCAACCCTACCTTGGGACGCCAACCCAGCGTTTCGCGGGCCAGGGTGATGTCCGGCTGACGCCGGCGCGGATCATCGTGGGGAAGCGGCCGGAACGTCAATTTCGAACGAGAGCTGGTCAGGTTTAATATCACTTCCGCCAACTCCAACATCGTTACTTCGTAGGGGTTCCCGACATTAAACGGACCGGTTACACCATCGCCGGTGTCCATCATCAGCATCATGGCATCGATCATGTCGTCGACATAACAAAAGCTGCGCGTTTGCTGCCCGTCCCCATACAGTGTGATGTCTTCCCCTCTTAAAGCCTGGGCGATAAAACTGCTGACCACGCGCCCGTCCTGCAGGCTCATGCGTGGCCCATACGTGTTGAAGATGCGCAGCACCTTGATACGTACCGCGTGCTGGCGCCAATAGTCGAAAAAGAGGCTCTCCGCGCTCCTCTTGCCCTCGTCATAGCATGACCGGATGCCGATCGGGTTCACCCGACCGAGATATTGCTCCGTTTGTGGGTGAACCTCGGGGTCACCGTACACTTCGCTCGTCGACGCTTGCAGAATCCTGGCATTCGTTCGTTTTGCCAGTCCGAGCATGTTGAGGGCGCCGAAAACACTGGTTTTCATGGTGTGCACCGGATCGGCCTGGTAATGAATCGGGCTGGCCGGGCATGCCAAATTGAAGATCTTGTCGGCGTCCCTGAATAAGGGCGCCGTCACATCATGGCGTACGACTTCAAATGTGGACTTGTCCTTTAACTGATTCAGGTTGGCCAGATCGCCAGTCAGGAAGTTATCGACGCACGTAACTTCGGCGCCGAGCGCAACCAGCCTGTCGCATAGGTGACTTCCGAGAAAGCCGGCGCCGCCCGTCACGAGAATTCGTTCCGTCGTCATATTATCGGGCACCATTCGTCGACAATGCGCCGTGCCCGTCGAGCAGCATATCGGGCGCCAGATCGCGCCGACGATAATATTCCCACAACTCTTCGTAGGGCAATTCGTCCATCAGGTTTTCTCGAAGCGACTGGAATATGCCTGCCCAGTGCACCAGAAAAATGGGGTCGCCAAGGGGCGAGAACAGCCGTCCGTTGTCCACGCGGGCGTTCGGCGTGCCTCCCCACCATTCGAGCCGCGCCGCCGGTGCGGCCCCCGATTCTCTAAGCACGGAGAGACTGTTGTACCTGTACCCCGATGTGACTACAAGATAGTTTATGTAGGGTTGTTCCATGCAATGCAACTCCATGCAATCGCGCAGTGCCAGGGCCTGGCTTACCTTGGCCGAGCAGTGTTCCATCGGCAGCAAACCGCGTACGCTCGCAAAAAAACCCGTATTGGCGGAGAACTCGATCTGGGGAGGTGTCAGCAGATGGGTTTCGTAAATCGCATCCGTCCAGACCCATTTCCTGTTGTGAGCAATGTTGGAGTGCGAGGCGATATACTGCCCGTGCAAAAAATAGTCAAAGGCAAAGTCGACAGAATCAGTCAGGACCGTGTCTATGTCGATGTAGAGGAAGGAATCAAACATCCCTTCCCAGGCGACCAGTTTCCGGTAGGCGCCCAGTACCCGGCCGTGGAATTGATGACTGATCTCATCGCAAGCTTGCAACAATGCATCGTTGTCGAAGATGCTGAAGTTGTAGGCGTCCTTCAGCGCGGCGATAGAATCAAAGTCCGCGTTGTAGGGAATGAGGCATAGCGGTATGCTGGGATTGTGCAAGCGAAAGCTTCGCAAAAACGCTACCGCAAGGTCGAAAACGGTATTGTTTGCCAGGAAGTACACGCCCTTCGGGCGCACGGAGTTATTCATACTTTTGTCTTTCTTTAAGTTTCGCGGCTTGATAGCGATGTTGCTTCTAGCCGGAACCATTTCGTTGCAATCCATTTCTCGCCTGCGACAACCGGTTCACCGGCATGCAAAGTGCCACTCTGCGGTGAAGGGTCGGGATAAGTGAAGAACAGCGCACTGCCTTTTCTGGGCATAAACTTTTGGCCCAGGTTGACCAAGTGCGTGGCCCCGCCCTTCTCCGGTTGCTGCAAATACATGATAAGGGTGGCGATCCGTTGGCCGCCGTCTGCCATTTGGCGCTGATAGAATTCGGTCCCTTGAGGGAAGTAATCATGATGGGGCACGAACTGCTGGCCTACGCCATAACGTTGGATTTGCAAGCTCTCGCCGTGCGATATGGGCCAGTTGGTCAATCTGCTGATTCTGCGTTCGATGATGGAAACGATGTCGGCTGTCGCGTAGATGCTGGCCGACTGGCTGTTTCGAAGACCGTCGAAACAGCCAGTCGCGCCGTTCAACAGGAGATCTGACGGTGCAAACGGGGCCGCCGCGGCACACAGGCGGTCGCACTCGTCATGTGATAGGAAGTGGTCCAGCAGGACCACGCGCGGGGCGAGCTGCTCAAATGCGACCTCGGCTTCACAATCGCCAAGGTCAATGGTGGTCTCGGACGACCGTATATCGGGCGAAACCAGGCCCTCATCTGGCCCATCTAAACGGGGACGGTCCGTGTTGCCACTGTCTTCGGCCAGCGCTTCCTCGACGATGCGATGAGCGATCGTCAGGACAAAGCCACAGTCGACAGACAAGCGGAATACCGCTTCGGTGTACGTCATACCAGAATTGAGTTGCGCTCTGATATCAACGACTAATTCATCGTACATGCTCATACCACCTCGGCCAGAACGCCGGACACGCCCGGCATGCCCTCGACATAGCGAACCTTCCCATTTCCCACCTCGACAATCCTGTCAGCGGCGCGAATCGTCTCGGGACGGTGGGCGACCATGATCCGCGTGATGGGCAATGATTTAAGGGCGTCGTTGACCTTGCGTTCATTGGACACGTCCAGATGGCTGGTCGCCTCGTCCAGGATCAGGATGATCGGTCGCATGTACAGGGCGCGCGCCAGCAGAACCCTTTGTTTCTGTCCGCCAGAAAGACTGCTTCCCATATCGCCAACGAGCGTTTGGTAACCCATTGGCATGGCCAGGATGTCCTCGTGAATCGCCGCCAGTTTCGCGCATTCATAGACGCGGTTCACGTCGGTCGTCGTATCGAAAAAACTGATGTTTTCAATGATCGATCCCGCAAGCAAGGTGTCATTCTGCGAAACTGAACCGACCAGCGACCGGTATGCGCCGTAACCGATGTGACGCACGGGAATGCCATCAATGAGCACTTCGCCTTCGGTTGGCTCGAGCAGGCCAGTCAAGAGCTTGCTCAATGTCGATTTCCCGCATCCGCTCTCGCCGACGAGCACCATGTTTTCGCCCGCCTGGATCTCGAGATTGACGCCGTCGAGCACCCAGGGTTCGCCTTCGGCGTATCGGAACTTGACGTCCTTGAGCGTGATCCTTGGCTTGAGACGGCTCACATCGGTTCGCACCGGCGGCTCGGTCTCGGCCTTTTCCATCACGATATCGGACAGCCTTTCCACATGCAGCGAAAGCATCTTGACGCTAATGAAGGCGTCGATGAGCACGGTCACTCGGGCGGAGAACGTCGCCGAGTAACTTGTGAATGCGGTGAGCATCCCGACCGTGAAGGTCTCGGCCATGATCATCTTGGCGCCAAAATAGAACATCAAAAGGCCGGCCACACCGAAGATGAGCGAATTGGTCGAGCGGAAGATATTGGACAGCTTCTCGGTCTTGACGCTTCGGTTTTGCACGTCCATTCGCATGTTCTGCCAACGGGCGATGCGGGCGTCTACCCGACAAAATTGCTTGATCGGTACGATGGCCCGTACGGTTTCCAGGAAGTGGGTGCCCTCTTTCGCGCTCAAGACCATGGCCTCAAGGGACGCTTCCCTGAAAGGTTGATAGAAAATCCAGCGCAGGAAAATATACAAGAGCAGCGCGACCACGACGATCACCGCCAGAAATGCGCTGTACATCAACATCATCGCGAGTGAAAAAACCACGATGACGGCGTCCAGCACGTGCTCGGTCAACACTCTCGTCAGCGTGGTTTGAATCGGATTGACGCTTCCGAATCTGGACAGGATATCGCCCAGGTGGCGTTTTTCGAAATACGCGGGCGGGAGCCTTACCAGATGCGAGAGGAGCCTAGTATTGAGCTGGAAGTTGATATCCAGGCCCCAGCGCATCATGAACCAGTTGCGGGCAAGCGCAATGCAATATTGCGTCACCGTGAGCAGCAGGAACCCCAGCAACAATGTGTTGAGAAGTTCGATGTCTCCGCCGGGTAATACTTCATCAATGATGTATTGATTGAACAGCGGTGTGGCAATCGCGAACAATTCCAGGGTGAACGCAAGGATCAATACCTGGCCGACTGCGCGGCGCAGGCCAACAATCTTGCCCGTGAGCTGGCGGATCGAGAAGGACGGCCCAGCAGTCTTCATTTCGAATCCGGCAGCCGGGGTCAGCTCGAGGGCGACGCCCGTAAAGGATTTGGAGGCCGTCTGCAGGGGGATGGTCAATACCCCGACCGCAGGGTCGTAAATCACCAATAGCGGCTCACCGCCCAGCGTGCGTTTGATGCGCTCGAGCACGACAAAGTGATTCAGGTTCCAATGCAGGATCGCCGGCAGACTCAGCTTGTCCAATTCAGACAATTCAAGCCGCAAGGGACGACTGGCAAGGCCCGTGGCGCTGGCATTGTTGACCAGCTGCTCAAGAGTAGCGCCCTTCAGGCTGGTGGAAAATCTGCGTCGGAGTTCGACCAGGTCTTCGGCCCGACCGTAGTGTTCCGATATCATCGCCAGGCATGCGAGGCCGCATTCGCCGGATTCACTTTGCAGGACAATTTTCACAGGTAGTTTCAGTAAGTGGTTGACTCGGACCGCAATAAACAAGGCACGGGGATCAGCGCAGCTGCGCCAGGAGAGGCTCCAGCACCCACTCCCATATGGCGCGCTTCTCCTGCAGGATGTCCGCCTGGAGTGTCATATTGGTGCCGATCCGTCGGGGCTGTCCGTAGATCTGGATCGTCTGGTCGGCGAGAGCGACGCGGATCCGGTACAGCGACTCGCTTCCGGTTTGCCGAAGACTGTTCTGGCTGATGGTCGCGATCGTGCCCTGCAGGTGCGAAGGCAGCTCCGCAAGACTGAATGGCGTTTCGCTGATCGCTACAACCCGACCCTTGATGCTTCCGAATTTCTGAAACGGATAGGCATCGAGCCTCAGCCGCACGTCCTGGCCGGTTGCGACGAAACCCATTGCCCGGCTGGGTATGAAGAGATTGACTTCCAATTTGCTCTGGCAGCTCTTGTCGGCCGACGCACCGTCCTGACAGGCCTGCGACGGGATAATCGTTGCCATCAGCTGCCCTGCCGCTACCGACTGGCCCGTCCGGTTGTTGATCCCGGTGACAAATCCCCTGACGGGGGCGACGACATTGGTTTCAAGGCTGGCGACGGATTGGGCCTTTTCCTGCTCCAGGCCGGCCTTTGCCGCGGCCAGGCGCTCGATATCGGTCGACACCCTGTGTTCGACATCGTTCAACTCGCTCAACAGGAGCTCGCGATTCTGCTCGGCCTGTGATTTTGCCCTCACGAGCTCCGCCACTTTCATTGACGCGTCGAGAAGGTCCTCGTTCTTTTGCTCGACCTGGCTTCCAGACACGAAACCACTGTCCTGGAGTTTCTGAATGCGCGCCAGGGCCGCAGCGGCCAATGCCTCGCGCCGTTTGGCCAGGATGATTTGCTGCCCGAGAGAGGCCAGCTCCTCGTTCATGGTTTTCACCCGCGTCTGCAGATGGTCGCGATTGTCGCGCGCCTGCAAGCGCAGGATGCTTTTCTCGGCATCCAGCGCCATGCTGCGCGCATCGACTTGCTTTGAAACATAGCTGCTCACATCACCGTTTTTACCGTGCCGTGCGCCGGCAATGGTGAACAACACATCGCCCTGCTTGACTTGGGCCCCTTCTTGCAGGTGCATCGGTCCAACCACACCCGCGATGGGCACCGCAACGGAGACGCTGCCTTCTACCGGCACTGTCAATCCCGCCACGCGGGTTTTGCGCGTCACCGCACCGAGCACGAGCAGGCAGATGAAGAGCGCAGACAAGGTGACGGCGAACGATGTAATCAGCCAGGATGAAGCAGGTTGGGCAATATTGATCGCGCCATAGGCATTGCCAGTCAGAGCCGAGGCGACCTCTGGACGAAACAGCGGCGTGGAGCCCTCGCGATCGTCCTCGTGACCATCCTCATGACCATCCTCATGACCATCCTCGTGACCATCGGCGTCACCGGCGGCCTCATTGCCCTGCGGTGGCAGGTGGTCGGTCTTTGTTGCGGCATTGAGCGCGGCGCCGTGGGTACTCATGGTCGGTGCTGGTCGGTGAGCGTGGTGTGAACAAAGCGTGCGAGTTCGTCGAGCGCAGCAGGCTCCGCCGGTCCGTCCACCAGCTTTCGGCCAAATCCATGGCCGACTCCATCGAGCACGACGAAGCGCCACGTCCCGCCCTTGGCCACGTGCTTCAAATAGGAGACCAGTTCAGTTGGCAAATCCAGGAGCGGATCGTTTTTCCCCATTGCGATTCCAACGGGTACGGTGAGATTCCCCAGCAGAGATTGCAATGATTCGTTCGTGGCAAAGAACAGCAGTTGTTCGCAAGAGTTGCCCGAATTGGTGCTGGGCTTTTCCTGCCCTTGCTTACACTCGTCAAGCAAGGCTGAAAAGGCCCGCTGATCGGCCATTTTCGATGCGAACTCCGACAGGTCATTCTTGCACCAGCTTCCTTTGGACGAGAGCCAGAACTCGACGGGTCCCCTAAAACCCAGCAGTCCCCTGGCAATAACCTGTTCGCGAACGACGTCGTTCGGCATGCAGTTGCCGGCGCCGGAATCAACGATGTTCCTGAGGATCGCCAACGGAAGCGACAGCGCCGAGTACTCGGTAGCTTGCCTCAGCGGACGAATGGACATGCCATACGAGAAGAATCCGTCGACCAGGGCAGGATTTCCTGACACAACCTGGGCGGCAAGGAACGAACCTTGTGAATGCCCGATGAAGACAATCTTCGAGAAATTGGAGTCGCGTCGACGTAACAGATGCACCAATTCCTCCAAGATTATCTTTTGGGTTGCAATGGATACGGCGCCCGGGGTGCCGGACGGTGCGGCATGGTCGGTTGCGATCAACTTGGGGTCAAAGCGCGCCACATGCAGGCCGTTTTCGTTGAGCGCCTTGGTCAACGCATCGTAGATCCTGTCCGGACCGCCGTGGCGATCGTTGACGAAAGTACCGGGCACGATAATCGCGACGGTACGCTCGCCAGCATGGTTCGTTGGCGCGTCAATCCAGACCTGGACGCGGTCTCCGGACGGAAGCCGCAGCTGCATTGCCTCAGCACTCGCCACTGATGGCATTCCCATACTTAGTCCAGCGCATAATATGCAGCCGATGACGAACGTGCGCCATTTATGCAAGTGATTACCGGCTTGAGATACATGAACCAAAATTCATTCCTTCGTTTTATAAGCGATTCGATACGAGAAGCCTGGCCAGGCTAAAGTGCACGATCCCGTTACTTA
>CBFGOU010000026.1:0-17167 GCA_965650445.1 uncultured Oxalobacteraceae bacterium
CTGATGCTGTACCCGGACGAGAACCACTGGGTGCTCAAGCCACTCAACTCGCTGCAGAGGCACCACACAGTCAACACGTGGCTGGACCAGAACCTCAAGCAGTAAGCCAGGCCCGGGCTGGGGCCTGACAAAACAAGATATACTCCGCGCTTGCATTTTTTATCCACCCAGGGGTATATCTTGTTGAAATCCATCGCATTACCCATGGTCCTCGCAGGCATCGCCGTTACCGCGGCAGCCGACGAAGGGCAGTGGCAGCCGCACCAGCTGCCGCAACTGAAAGCTGAACTCAAACGCGTCGGCATCACCATCCCCGCCGAGAAGCTTTCCGACCTCTCCAGGCACCCGATGAGCGCCATCGTGTCGACCGACGGCTGCTCGGCCTCGTTCGTGTCTGGCGAAGGGCTGGTGGTCACCAATCACCACTGTGCCTACGGCGCCATCCAGCGCAATTCGACCGCCGCCAACAACTACATCGTCAACGGTTTCCTGGCCAGGACGCGCGCAGAGGAACTGCCGGGCGGGCCGAACCTGCGCGTGTACGTGACCGATCAAGTCGAGAATGTCAGCGAGCGCGTGCTCAAGGGCCTGGCGCCGGCGCTGTCCGGGCGCGAGCGCAATGATGCCGTCAGGAGCCGCATCAAGGCCCTGATCGCAGAATGCGAGACCGATAAAGCCTACCGCTGCGCGGTGCCTGCCTTCCACCGCGGACTGGAGTATTACCGCATACGTCAGCTGATGATCCGCGACGTGCGCCTGGTGTACGCGCCGGCCGACATGATCGGCAATTACGGCGGCGACGTCGACAACTTTGAATGGCCGCGCCACACCGGCGACTTTTCCTTCCTGCGCGCTTACGTCGGCAGGGATGGCCGTCCGGCCGATCCGTCGGCGGACAACGTGCCCTACAAATCCAGGGACTTCCTGGTCGTCTCGGCCGAAGGCCTGAAGAACGGCGACCCGATTCTGCTGGCCGGTTATCCGGGCCGCACCAGCCGTTACAAGCTGCCTTCCGAAATTCGCTGGGCGCGCGAGTCCAGCTATCCGGTGCGCGTGGCCGAGATGCAGGCCGACCTGGCGGTGATCGCCGCCGCCACCAAGGGCGACGCGGCGGCCGATGTGCGCTACGCCAGCGTCGTCAAGCGCATTAACAACGTTCTCAAGAAAACCCAGGGTCTGCTGGATGGCTTTGCACGCAAGGACATCGCCGCCATCAAGGACGCGCAGGATGCCGCGTTCCGCGCGTGGTTCGGCAAGGCCGGCAATCGGGGCGAGGCGCCGGCCACCCTGCTGTCCGAGCTGGACGCCCTGATCGCCGCCGACATGGCGCTGGCCGAACAGGAGTTCGCCTTCTCCGTTGCCTCCAGCAGCGACCTGCTCAAATCGGCGCGCACCCTGTACCGCCTCGCGCTGGAACGGCAAAAGCCGGACGCCCAGCGCGAAGTCGGCTACCAGGATCGCGATCTCTCGTTCATCAAGGCGGACCTGACCCGTCTTGAACAGTCGCTGGTGCCGAAGGTCGATCAGGCCCGTTACGGCGCCGCGCTGGCGCGCTACCGTGCCATGGCCGCGAAACAGCATCCAGCGGGGCTCGATGCATTGCTGCCTGACCCGGTCGATGCGCTGTACCAGCGCACCAGACTTGCCGACACCGCCGCGCGCGTGGGCTGGATCGGCAAGGAGCCCGCCGCGTTTGTGAAGTCCGACGACGCCTTTATCGCGCTGGCCGTGCGGCAGCATGATGTGGCGATGGCGCTGGAGAACCGCCGCAAGGAAGTCGACGGCAACCTGGAGCGCGTGATCCCGCAGTACATGGCGGCCGTGATCGCGTGGAAGAATTCGCAGGGCAAGCCGGTTTACCCGGACGCCAACTCCACCCTGCGCGTGACCTTCGGCACCGTGGCGCCTTATACGCCGCGCGACGGCATCGTCAAGGGGCCGTTCACCACGGTAGAGGGCATCGTCGAAAAGCACACGGGTGTCGATCCCTTCGATGCACCCAGGCCGCTGCTCGACGCGATCAGGGCCAAACGGTATGGCGTGTTCAGGGATGCCGAGCTGGGAACGGTGCCGGTCGACTTCCTGTCGAGTGCCGACACGACCGGCGGCAACTCCGGTTCGGCGGTAATGAACAAGCGCGGCGAACTGGTGGGCCTGAATTTCGATTCGACGTATGAATCGGTGACCAAGGACTGGTACTTCGACACCGCCATCACGCGTGCCATCCACGTCGATATCCGTTACATGCTGTGGGTGATGAAAGAAGTCGATCACGCCGACAATCTGCTGCGCGAAATGACCATCAAATACCCGAAGAAGTAAGCATCGATGAATGAAGCCTTGCCCCTGTTTGGTTTTACCACGACGCCTTTTGAACTGACGGCGTTTGCGCTGTCGGTGATCACGGTGTATCTCAACATCCGGCAGAACCACTGGGCATGGCTGTTCTCGATCGTTTCGTCGGCGGCGTACGCGGTGGTGTTCTTCGGTGCGCGCCTGTATGGCGACGCGGGGTTGCAGGGCGTGTTCATTGCCGTGTCGGTGTGGGGCTGGTACCAGTGGCTGCGCGGCGGCGACGAGCATCGGCCGCTTGCCGTCACATGGCTTGGCAGGGCGGGGTGGGCGTACGCGCTTGCGGCGTGGGCGCTGGGATATGGCGTGCTGGCGTGGTTCCTGGGGCGCTACACCAATACCGACGTGCCGCATGTCGACGGCTTTCTGACCGCGGGCAGCCTGGTCGGACAGGTTCTGCTGTCGCGCAAGAAGGTCGAGAACTGGACGGCCTGGATCGCGGTCGATGTGCTGTATGTCGGGCTGTACGTGTACAAGAATCTGATGCTGACGGCGATCCTGTATGCGGTGTTCGTTGTCATGGCCGCTGCCGGCCTGCGCGCATGGCGCCGGGTGGCGGTGAAATGACAGCGGTGCAGCGGATCGCGATACTTGGGGCGGAATCGTCGGGCAAGTCGACGCTGGCCGCGGCCTTGGCCGAGCGCTATCGGACCGTGTGGGTGCCGGAGTATCTGCGCGAATTCGTCGATACCACCGGGCGCGTGCCGCGCGAGGAAGACCAGTACGGCATCGCGCGCACGCAGATGGAGCGCGAGGATGCGGCCGCGCTGGCCGCCAATGGCTATCTGTTCTGCGACACCACGCCGATGATGACGGCGCTGTACAGCCGCTGGTACTGGAATCGGGTGGATGCGCAGTTGTCCGTGCTGGAACGGCGGCATGATTACGCGTTGACGCTCGTGACGGCGCCGGACAGTCCGTGGGAGGCCGACGGCCTGCAGCGCGAGTCCGATGCGGTGCGCCAGACTATTCATCGGCAGGTGCTGCAGATGCTCGATGAGCGGGGTATCGGGTATGTGCTGTTGCAAGGCGAGTTGGCCGAGCGCGCCGCCAGGGTTCATCTCCTTCTAGGACAAGGGTAATGCCGTCGTTCCCGCGAATTGCGGGGACGACGGCTGCCATCAGAAGTCGAACTGCGCCGACACCCGCGCCGTGCGCGGCGCACCCGGGAACAGGTAGCCGCCGAGCAGCTGCGTGACATCGCGCCAGTAGAACTTGTTGGTGACGTTGTCGACATTGGCCCGTACGGTCACGGTGGTAGACGCCACGCGGGCGGCGTACGAGGCGCCCAGACCGAACACGCTATACCCGGGCACGTAAACGGTGTTCTCCGGATCGAACGCCTTCCTGGCCGAGTACTGCCACAGGCCTTGCAGCTTCAGGCCCTGCACCGACGGCACCTGATATTCAAGCACGGTGGCCGACTTGAACGAAGGGACGTTGGTGACATGCTTGCCGTCGAGCGTGGCCTGGCCGGTGCCCGACTGGTCGGTGTCCAGACCGATCAGCGAGACGCTGAGGTTCACGTCGCGGCACACTTGCCCCTGCGCCGACAGTTCGATGCCACGGTGGGTGCGCTCGCCGTTGCGGACGAAGACGTTGTCCGCATTGGTGTACTCCAGGCCCTGACGGATCTGGAACAGCGCCGCGCTGACGCTCAGCCTGTCGTTGACGGCGCCCTTGACGCCGACTTCCACCTGGCGCGAGCGCATCGGGTCAAGCGTCTGGTTCTCGTTCACGGTCTGGAACGGCGCAATGCCGCCGTGTTCCATGCCGTGCGCCAGCGATCCATACACCATCCAGTCGGCGTTCGGGTTGTACACCAGCGCGAGGTTCGGCAGCAGGAAGCTGGTGTCGACGGCGGCGTCGCGCTTGACGCTGACGCGGCGCAGGCCGGCGTGCAGCTTCATCTGCGGACTCAAGGTGACGATGTCCTGCACGAACAGCGCGCGCTCGTCGTCATGGCGGCGGTCGAACACGGGACCGGTGTGCGGGTTGCCCGGCGCCGGCGGCACGATGACGTTCTGGTAGATATTGCTGGAGCCGGCGTAGTCGTAGACGTAGTCGCCGTAACGGTCGGTGCGCTTGATGCCTGACGCGCCGAAGGTCAGCTCGTGCGGAAGCGCGCCCGTGACGGCCTTGCCCTGCACCAGCGCTTGCCAGCCCAGCGGATTCTTCGATTCGCCCACGCTTTGATAATCGTAGACGTCGTAGTCGCCGTTGGAGCAGTAGCCCGGGTAGTAGCCATCGCCTTCATTGCTGCAGCCGTAAGGGAAGGCGGTGTAGTCGTCACGCTTGAACGAGTGCCGGTTGACGCTCAGCGTGGCGTGCCAGCCGTCGCCCAGCAGGTACTGGAAGCGCAGGCCGATATTGCTGCTGCGCGTTTCAACCGGCTTGGCCCATGGCTGGTCGTTGAGCAGCATCTTCGGCGCGACGCCGACGGGCAGCGCCACGCCGCGAATGAGCTGGTAGCCCGGCGCGCTGATCTGCGATTTCTTTTGATAGTCGGCGTCGATCTGCAGCAGCGCTTCCGGCGTGATCTGCCAGTCGAACGCGCCGGAGACGAACTGGCGCTCGCCGTCGGCGCCCTTGACGTAGGAGCGCAGCTTTTCTCCGGCGGCGTTGATGCGGTAGCCGAAGCGCTTGTCGTCGAAGCGGCCGCCCAGGTCGACGGCGCCGTACAAGGTGCCGCGCTCGCGCGCTTCCACGGTCACCGAGCGCAGCGGCGTGGCGGTCGGGCGCTTGATGGCGTAGTTGATGATGCCGCCGGGCGCAGCCACGCCGGCCTGCAGGCCAGCGAGGCCCTTGAGAATCTCGATGCGTTCCTTGTTCTCCAGCGGGATCTGGGTGTCGGCGGAAATCGCGATGCCGTCCTTGCGGTAGCTGGTGTTGTTATCGAGCGCGAAGCCGCGCATCGAGAACTGCTCGGCGTAGCCGACCGCGTTGTAGGAGTCGGCCACGCTGGCTTCATAGCGCAGCGCGTCGGTGGTGGAGCGGATGTTCAGGTCCTGCATCTGTTCGCGCCCGATGGAGACCACCGAGGCGGGTGTCTGCATCAGCGGGGCGTCGGAAAAGCCGCCCACGCTGGCGCGGTCGGCGGCGACGAATTTGTTGGCGGTGATGATCACTTCGGGCATCTGCTGCGATGCCGTTTGCGCCTGCGCGGCGAAGGCCTGCAGCAGTGCGCCGGCGAGGAGGGAATACTTGAAGGTGGGCGATGACATAGTTGTGCTCTTACGCGCTGAAGGTGCAGCGGTGCTTTTATAAAGCTGGAGCCAACGGGGAACCGACAAAGAGAGGTGACTTTGCGCTTTCCTTCGCTGGCATTATCCAGATCAGGTACGGAGGGTATCTCTCACCCGGAATTTGCATTCCAGGACCCCTAGCGAATGGCGATTTTACCACGATGCCTGCCTCGCCCCGGTGGCCGGCGCGGCCGGTGTTGCCGCACGTTTAGGCGGCACCGCCTTTTTTGATTTGGTCCGATAATGAACACATCTGCACATCACGGGAGTGGCAATGCTCTACGAACTTTATTACTGGCCCAACATTCAGGGACGCGGAGAATTCATCCGGCTGGCGCTGGAAGAAGCCGGTGCCGATTACGTCGACGTGGCGCGCGAGAAAGGCGGCATGGATGCGCTGATGGCGGCGCTCAAGGAGTCGTCCACGCCGTCGTTCGCGCCGCCGTTCGTCAAGGCGGGCGGATTGACCGTCGGCCAGACCGCCAACATTCTGCTGTTCCTGGGTGACCGCCTCAATCTGGCCCCGCGCGACGAAGCCGAGGGCCTGTTCAGTCATCAGTTGCAGTTGACCATCGCCGATCTGGTGGCCGAGGTCCACGGCACCCATCACCCCATCGGGGCAAGCCTCTACTATGAGGACCAGCGGCCCGAGGCAAAGCGGTGCGCGCAGGGTTTCACCACCGAGCGCATTCCGAAGTTCTTCGATTATTTCGAGGGCATCCTGGCCCAGCCGGAGCGCGGCGGTTTTCTCGCCGGCGGCAAGCTCAGCTACGTCGACCTGTCGCTGTTCCAGGTGGTCGAAGGTTTGCGGTATGCTTTTCCACGCACCATGAAACGGCTTGAGCCTTCCTATCCGCACATTGTCGCCTTGCGCGACCGGGTGGCGGCGCGGCCGAACATCGCGGCCTATCTGGCCTCGCCACGCCGTATCCCGTTCAACGACGAAGGCATTTTCCGCCACTATCCGGAACTCGATCGCGAATGAAAGGACAGCGCCCATGACAGGCCCTTACGCAACCCGGCAGCCCGAGCGCGCCGAGATCGATGCCATGCAGGGCGCGGTGGCGCTGGAATTCGGCACCGACTGGTGCGGCTATTGCCGCGGCGCGGCCGGCGACATCGGCGCGGCGCTGGCGGACGCGCCGCAGGTGCGCCATATCAAGGTCGAGGATGGACCCGGCCGGCCACTGGGGCGTTCTTTCCGCGTCAAGCTGTGGCCGACCGTGGTGGTGCTGCGTGACGGCAAGGAGGTGGCGCGGGTGGTGCGGCCAGCCGACGCCGACGAGGTGCGCGCCGCGCTGGCCCAGGCGGGACCGGAGTAGCCGCCCGCCGCCACTGCGCCCGGTGCTTTGCAAAATTACAACATGCGTGTGACGCTTAGCCATACCGGCTAACCAACATTGGCAATGTGCTGCCGCTTATGGTACGGTGAATGGATGCACCTGAAGCCGTGCCGAGGCAGTATTTTCATTCCCCTCATATTCTGGACGTCATGATTTTTGCCGCTGAAACTGAAGAGCGTTCGCTCCACGTTTTTCCCGACGCGTTCACTGCGGCGGCGTATTGCGAGGGGCTCGATGTCGAGGCCACCGTGTGGCTGTTCTGGGACGACGATGGCTCGCCCCTGCAGCCGCATTTCACGATCCCCAATAAACGCGGTCTGTTCACCGGCATGAACGGCATCTACCACCTGGTGCCGGTACTGGGCAACGAGCGCCCGGCGCTGATGGAGTCGCTGGCGCAGATCCGCCAGGTGATCGGCGAGTCGCCCTTCACCAGCGTGCGCTCGGTGCAGGAGTACCTGGCGCAGCGCATGCGCGGGCAAGCGATGACGTCGTAAATCCTGCCTTGCTTGCTAGGCCACCAGCCGGGAAAAGGTCGCCAGGTCGACATTGCCGCCGCTGACGATCACGCCGACCCGCTGGCCCTGGATGGGCGCGGCGCCATGCAGGGCCGCGGCGGCCGCCAGGCAGCCAGTCGGTTCCACCACCATTTTCATTCGCTCGGCAAAGAATTTCATCGTTGTCTGCAACTGGGCATCGCTGACGGTGACGATATCGTCCACGTGGCGCTGCATGTGTTCGAAGTTGTGCGTGCCTACGTGGGTCACTTTGGCGCCGTCGGCGATGGTGTCGGGCACGGCGATATGGACGATCGTCCCGCTGCGCAGCGATTGCTGGCCGTCATTGCCCAGTTCCGGTTCGACCCCGATCACCCGGCAGCGCGGCGACAGCGCGCGCGTGCTGATGGCCGATCCGGCCAGCAGGCCGCCGCCGCCCAGGCACACCAGCAGGGTATCGAGCGGGCCCGTCTCGTCGAACAATTCCTTGGCCGCGGTGCCGGCCCCACGGATGATGTCGGGATGGTCGTAGGGCGGAATCAGGGTCATGCCGCGTTCGGCGGCCACGCGCTGGCCGATTTCCTCGCGATTTTCGGTGTAGCGGTCGTAGACGATCACTTCGGCGCCATAGCCGCGCGTGGCTGCCACCTTCAGCGCCGGCGCGTCGTGCGGCATCACGATCGCGGTGCGGGCGCCGAGCAGTTGCCCGGCCAGGGCGATGGCCTGGGCGTGATTGCCCGATGAGTAGGCCAGCACGCCGGCGGCGCGCTGGGCGTCGTCGAGCTGGGCGACGGCGTTGTAGGCGCCGCGGAACTTGAACGAGCCGCTACGCTGGAAATTTTCGCACTTGAAGAACAACTGGGCGCCGGCCACCGCGTCGGCGGTGCGCGAGGTGAGTACCGGCGTGCGGTGGGCGGCGCCGGCGATGCGGTTTGCCGCCTGTTCGATATCGCTGAAGTCGATCATGCCACTCCTTATGCCGCCAGCGGCAGCGAGATGTGAATCTGCAGGCCGCCGCCTTCGCGGTTGCTGACCGCCAGATCGCCGTGGTGGCGGCTGACCACCCGTTCGACGATGGCCAGCCCCAGCCCGGCACCGTTGGCCTGGCCGCGCGCGGTGTCCAGGCGCGTGAAGGGCTTGAGCAATTGGCTGATCTGCTCCGACGGCACGCCCACGCCGTGGTCGGCCAGGGTGACGACCGCGCGCCGGCCATTGCCGAGCAATTTGATGTCGCAGGAGATATCGATTTCGGTCAACGCGCTGCCCGGGGTTTTGCCATAGCGGCGCGCATTCTCGATCACGTTGTTGAACACCCGGCGCAGGTCGGTCGCGTTGCCCATCACCAGCACCGCATTGGTGATGCTGGTGGTCACGCGCACGTCGAGCATGCGTTCGGCTTCGCGCGCGCTGTCCTGCAGCAGCTCGCCCAGGTCGACCGGAACGAAGGTGGCCGCTTCGGTGGGCTTGGCGTAATCGAGGAACTGGCCGATGATGGCGTCCATCTGGCCGATATCGGACTGCATGCCTTCACGCGCCTCGTTACTGAGCGTGGCCATTTCCAGTTCCAGCTGCATGCGCGTCAGCGGCGTGCGCAGGTCGTGCGAGATCCCCGCCAGAATCACCGCGCGGTCCGATTCGACCCGCTGCAAGTCGTCCACCATCTGGTTGAAACTGCGGTTCGCTTCGATGATTTCCTTCGAGCCTTTTTCCGGCAAGGGGTCGGGGCGCTTGCCTTCGGCGATCGAGCGGGCCGCTTCGGTCAGGCGCGCCAGCGGCAGATTGACCACGCTGGATATGAGCGCCGCGCCCAGTACCGAAAGCACCCCGACTACGCTGGCCCAGCCCAGCCATTGCACGCCGGTCAGGCCCGACAGCCGTTCGCGCTCGAGCATCAGCCAGTATTCGTCTTCGTCGATCTTGAAACTGATCCAGAAGCCGGCGGTGCCGTTGACGCGGCTGGAAAAGCGCGTGTCGGCGCCCAGCTTGGCCTTGACGATGGCGGCGATGGCGGGCATGAGCGGATTGTCGGGCGGCGGATCGACCGTGTCGGTGGTTTCCAGCGGCAGGATGCGGATGCCTTCGTTGCTGACCAGTTCGAACAGCAGTTCGCGCCGCAGTTCGGGCGCCGAGTGGGTCAGGGCGGCATGGGTGATGGTCACGACCGAGATCACCAGTTCGGCCGTCTGCTGCACTTGCGGGCCGCGCTGGACGGCGCTGATCATGCCGATCCAGGAGCCCATCGACACCGTGGTCAGAATGCTGAGCAGGAAGAAAGTGCGCCAGAACAGGCCGCTTCTGAGCCAGATGAAGCGGCGCCGCACGGCGCTGTCGGTGTCGTGGGTGAAGTGGATGGACACTAGCGTGGCTGGCCTTCAGGAATGAAGACATAGCCCAGCCCCCACACGGTCTGGATGTACAAGGGCGACGACGGATCCGGTTCGATCAGCTTGCGCAGACGGGAGATCTGCACGTCCAGGCTGCGGTCGAACACTTCGTATTCGCGTCCGCGCGCCAGTTCCATCAGCTTTTCGCGCGACAGCGGCTGGCGCGCATGGCGGGCGAACACTTTCAGGACCGAGAATTCGCCGGTGGTCAGCGGCACCGTTTCGCCATTCTTGCGCAGGGTACGGGTGCCCAGGTCGAGCACGAACTGGCCGAACTCGAAGGTTTGCGGGGTTTCCGAGGGGGCGCCGGGGATTTCGTCCGGCCCCTTGCGGCGCAGCACCGCGCCGATGCGCGCCACCAGTTCGCGCGGGTTGAAGGGCTTGGGCAGGTAATCGTCGGCGCCCATTTCCAGGCCGACGATGCGGTCGACGTCTTCGCCCTTGGCCGTGAGCATGATGATCGGGGTCTGGTCGCCCGCGCCGCGCAGGCGGCGGCAGATCGACAGCCCGTCTTCGCCGGGCAGCATCAGGTCGAGCACCAGCAGGTCGTAGCGCTCGCGCAGCCACAGCTTGTTCATCGCGGTCGCGCTTTCGGCCGTGACGACGGAGAATCCCTGCTCGGTCAGATAGCGGCGCAGCAGGTCGCGCAGACGGACATCGTCATCCACCACCATAATCTTTGCAGGGTGCGTATTGGCGGCCGCAGCCGTTGTAATGTTGCCTGAATTCGATGTCGATTGAGTGGTCATATGGCTGTCAGATTTGTCATATTGATGTTGCTATGGTAACGTCTTAACGCTCGATGAGACGCGTTGCAGTAAGGTCATTACACACTGTTACAAACTTTACCCAATTCGGCTTATACCCAATCACGAATGGTCATACACTGGGTTCACAGCGGAATTAAGCTTACTTGTTTACATGGCATCGCGGAAGAGGAACACCATGAATATCGCGCACAAGCATCACCTTCAAGATGAGGGCACCGTCTCCGGCGCGAGTCTCGTGGTGCGCGGTGTCGCGGTGTCCTGCGTCGCCGCCGCCGTGTTGCTGAGCGCGCCGGTCCAGGCCGGCGACCGCGACCAGCAGCGCGCCGAACAGCGCTATGAACATGTCCAGCGCGACCGGGCTCAGCAGCGTGAAGACGTGCGCCAGTTCGATCCGCGCGCCTTCGAAGCGCGCGCCGACGAGCAGCGCCGCCAGTTGCAGGCACCACCCGAGCGCAGCCCGCGCAATGCCGAGTCCAATCGCCGCGGCAGCGCCCGCCTGACTGCGGATGAGCGTCGTGATCTGCGCCGCCAGATCAACGAGGCGGGCATGGATATTTATCCGAATACGCCGCGCCGCTGACCCCCTTCCAGCTTTCCCCGGCGCCGTGGCGCGCCGGCGGCCTCGTTTCCCACGTGCATTTTCTTTGATATTTTTCCTGGTGGAAATTCGAAGACTCCGACACTATTGTTTGCGTATCCGCTTGTTATCTATTTATTTAGAGCGCGCATCATGTTACCCTTGGTAAAACATTGCTAGGCATCAATTGGCCTAGTCAAAATCGCAACCGTTGCTGCTGGAGATAATGTCGTGCCCATGGATTCCGCAATCGCCGCGTCGTCGTCCGCGTCCGCGCCTGTGAAAGCCGGGCCGGCAGCGGCGCAGTGCATCGTCAAGCGTCATGACGGGGTCTATGCCGACCCGACCGTGCTGGGCACCGTCTTCGTCGCGGCGGTCGACACCGTCTTTTCCGGCGATAAGTACTTTACCGGTCTGAACTATCCCGTCCTCATCAAGGCGCTCTACGATTGCGGCCCCGATCTGCCGCGTTCGCAAACCGGCGAATTGCTGGTCCGCTTTGCCGACGACATCGTGCAGTTCGATGCCCGCCGCCGCGGCCTGTACAAGGCGGTCAAGATTCAGGATGGGGCGGCCGATTATTATTTCGAACCGGTCTATCAGGCCGATCCCGACGATCCGGCCGGCCCAGGCACGCCGGAGCGGCTCGATGTCGACGAATTCGTGGCCGACATGTGGAGCAAGGGCATTCGCTTCGGCATCGATATCGAGGCCGTGCGCGCAGCGATCGACGGCGGCAAGTCGGAACGGACCATCATCGCGCGCCGGCTCGACCCGGCGCCAGGGCGCGACGCCCGGATCATCGAAGTATCGGACGACCTTCATCGCAGCGATGCACCGCGCCAGCTGGCCAATGGCAAGCTGGACCTGATGGCCTTCCAGAATCGGTTTCCGCAAATCAAAAAAGGCGTGCGCCTGCTCCAGAAAGTGCCGCGCGCGGCCGGCGCCATGGGCTTCGAACTGTCCGGCATCGCCATCGAGCCCGCCATTCCCGAAGACGTCGACCTGCGGCCCATGGCGGGCCTGGGCACGGTCATCGAGATCAGTGCGGAAGGCGAGTTTCTGGTGTCGCAGCAGCCCGGCTTCCTGAATGTCGACAGCCAGACCAGTCAGCTGTCGATCGGCGACAAGATCGTCAGCCGCGACGGCGTGAGCGCGCGTACCACCGGCAATCTGCAACTGACCGGGGATTACGAGGAATTCGGCGAGGTCCAGGAAAAGCGCGTCATCGAGGGCGAAAGCATCACCATCCATGCCGATTGCTTCGGCAATATCGTCTCGCGCGGCGGCACGGTGCTGCTCAATGCCAACCTGGTCGGTGGCAACGCCCACAATGCCCGTGGCGACATCCGCGTCAAGGGTGTGGCGTCGGGCTCGGTGATCCAGTCGCGCCAGGGCGAGGTAGTGCTGAACCGGGCCGAGAGCTGCGTCATTTCCGGCACCCGCGTGGTCATCGAGCACGCCGCCAATTGCGAGATCATGGCCGACGAAGTGGTCATCAAGCAGGCCGAAGGCTGCGCCATTGCCGCGCGCAAGGTGCAGGTCGAGGTGGCCGGTCCGCGCAAGCAGATCGAGATGGTGATTCACGCCCTGCAGCCCGATAGCGCGCGCATCGACGAGGTCATCACGGCGATGAGCGAGCGGGTGGGCCAGTTCGCCCAGCTGGTGGTGCAGCGCAAGGCCGAGATGGAGGCGCTCACCAGCCAGCCGGACGTGCGCAAGTACGTGATGCTCGCCTCCAAGATTCGCAAGAAGGAATTGACGCTCACAACGGAGCAAGTACCGCAATTTCAAAAAATGGCGACGGCGGTCGGCCCGGCCTTGAAAGCCATTGCCAAGGTTTCGCTGGACGTGAAGGCGGCAGAGACCGAACAGCAGGCCGGCGAAGCGCTCATTGCCCAGCTGGTGCAGCAGCGCAGCGACAGCGCCGGCGTGACGCTGGTTAACGTGGCGATGCTGACCGGCGACACCGCTGTGCGGCTGATGACCTTCCAGCCGGACGGCAGCAGTACCTACGACCTGCCTGCCAAGGACATCAAGGCGCGCCTGCGCGGCGACGCCAGCGCAGGTCCGCTGATCAAGGCGGCCGCCAGCGGCCAGCTGGCGTGGAACAGCGACCAGCCGGACTGATCGCTTATCAAGCTCAGGCCGGGTTCGACGACGCGGCCGCTGCCTTTTTTCCAAGGAAACGCGCAGCCACGACAGCGCTGGCCAGGCCCACCACGATGGCGGTGGTGCTGCCGGAAAAGCCGACGGCGGTATTGGCGGCAATCCTGCCAGCCTTCGGCTTGAGCAGTTGCAGGCGGCGGCGCGTCATCTGCGCACCCAGTTCATTCAAGCGGTCCGGGCCAAGCATGCGCTCGGCGGTCAGCAGCAGCTCGGTTTCCTCATCGGCCACGTGGTGCATGACGTCGCGCATCAGCTCGTGCAAGGTGTTGTCGTAGCGCAGGTCGGTCGGATTGCTGGCGCGCAGCTCGGAAATCAGCCGGCGCATTTCAGCGTGTTCGGACGGACTCTTGACCAGGACCGGGTTGGCGTCGTCGAGGGCGCGCATGGCCGGATAAAAAATCTCTTCTTCCAAGGTGGCATGGATTTCCAGCGCATCGCAAATGGTTTCCACCAGCGCTTTCTTGACGGCCGGTCTGGCAGTCGAGACATACTGGTGGAACGTGACCATCACGTGCGAGTGGTCGAAGCGGATCATGTCGGTGATCGATGGACTCAACTTGTTCAATGAAAACATAGCGCAAGCTCCTCGGTGGGTATGTTTTCATCATAGGTTTTGTCGCGCGCGCGCGGCGTAGGACTGGGCCGCGCGCGGCTGTCGGACGGGCTTTACCGACTCAGCCTGGCGTACACCTGGGCAGCCGGGGTGCTGCTGAAGCCCATCGCTTCGAGGACCCCGATGACCTCGTCGAGCCACAAGGCATTGGGCAGGTTGTGGTGCAGCAGCAGGACGTGCACGCCATCCTTGGGCGCGTTCGGCGATGCCAGGCTGGCGGCCGCTTTCTTGCGCACGACGGCCAGATAGGCTTGCTTGACGGGCTCCAGGTCGGCGTTCGGGTTGGCGCGCAGCAAGGCGTCCAGTTTGTCGTCGACCACCCAATCTTCCACATCGAACGTGACCGGCGCATCGACGTAGCCTTGCTGCTTGAGAAAGGCGCGCATGCCGTCCCGCTTGGCCGGGGTATCGCCTTCATTCAAATACGTATAGCGGAACCACTTGGTGTAATTCGGCAAGGTCCGGATGATCGCATCGCAGTCGAGGATTTCCTTCTGATATTGCAGCAGGCTGACCGACGGCTGATTCAGGTCCGGGTGGCTCATGGTGTGGTTGCCCAGCAGATGGCCGGCATCGCCCCAGGCTTTGGCCAGCGCATAGCCGGCGGGCCGGTCGGCGCCGTTACCGGCGGTAACGAACAGCACGCTCTTGATCTTGTGTTTGCCAAGCGCATCCAGAATGGCCTGGTTGCGCTGCTGCGGCGACATGGGCCCGCCGACGTGCAGCGAGGGGCCGTCGTCGAAGGTGTAGGCGATCGAGGCGGCGTGGCCGGGAAGGGTCAGCAGGGTCAGCGCAGCGGCCAGGGTGCGGGCGAAGTGTTTGAGCAATGTCATGGGTACGGGTCGAAACGGGTCATTCGGGCGCATCGTCGTCGGCGACCGCGTCGAGCGCGCGATAGCAGTCCAGCGCGCCGGCGGGTAATCCTTTGAACAGGGCTGGATCGGCCTCGTCCACGCGCTGGTTTTCGGCCAGAATGCGCAGCTTGCTCAGGTAATCGGTCAGGGTCAGCAGGCGGCCCAGCGGCGACACCGGCACGCCCTTGCGCGCGCCGGCCTGCTCGGCGATCGCGGTGACGACCGCGTCCGGGAAATTCCATTCGCGGCCGATGCTGGCGGTCAGCGCGCGGGCGTCGCCGATCAAACGCGCACAGAACATTTCCGAACCGAGCGAGTGGTCGTCTTTGGCGCTCTGGTCCATGATGCGCAGGGTAACGATCAGGCCGACATTCTGTACCAGCCCGGCCAGAAAGGCTTCGAAGGGATCGATGCCCAGCGCTTCGGCAAGCAGGCGGTTGCCGACCGCACAGCGTTCGGACTGGTCCCAGATGCGCGGCGCCAGGGTGCGCGTGTAATGGCCGGAATTCATGTCGATGATGGGGCGGAACGCCACGCTGGTGATCAGGTGACGCAAGCCTTCCTGTCCGATCAGCATGACGGCGTGCTCGACGCTGCTGATCTGGGTGCCGGTGCTTTTGAACGAGGTGTTGGCCAGGCGAATCACGGCCGCCACCAGGACCACGTCGCTGGAAATCGTGCGGGCCAGCTGGGCGCCGGAGAAATTCTCGCTGCGCAGGCTTTGCAGCAGTTGCGGGATCAGGCCCGGCATGCGCCGCACCAGCGCTGCGCCCGACTGCTGCGATGCCAGGATGGCGGCCAGCGCGTCCAGCACCTGGTTTTCCGCCGCGCTGGTATCCAGGCCGGCGTCGGCGGCCGGATCGGTATCGAACAGATAGCGCAGGTAGGCGGCATTGACACCATCGCGCTGATCGAAGGACAGCTCGGGTGCGCGTTCAGCGGCGGGCACGGGCGCCGCAGGGGCGGGCGCGCCGGACGCCTGCGCTTGCGGCTCAGCCGGGACGGGCGCCGGCGCCGCCGAAAAAAGTCGTTGAAGCCATTGATACATCGTGCGTCCTTCGAATGGTCGACGTTGAGCCGCTCAGCGTTGCCGGGCCATTGTAAAGCGTTTCGGCCCGTTTGCAACATCCGGAGTGGATGTGGGGCAATATTGACGTTGGTCAACGATTCCGTAGGGCATCCCATTACGATGAGGTTTCGTTAGCTCGCCATGCCCCCGCAGAGACGAAAGGACCGAACCATGCACAGTATCCCCATGCCGCACGCCGTCAAAGGCAAAATTGAATTTTTGAGTTTCCAGCTGGGCGGGCTCGAATACGGTGTCGAGTTCGGAAAGGTCAAGGAACTGCGTTCCCTGGCCACGATGGAGCGCTTCGCCTCGGACGGCGCCATCATCAGCGGCGTCGCGGCCGCACGCGGCGTGATCATGCCGCTGGTCGACATGCGCGAAGCGTTTCCCAAAACCCGGTTTCAGTCGCCAGCGGCCGCCACCGACGTGATCATCCTGCAGCTGTCGAGCTGTGTGATGGGCATGGTGGTCGACGGGGTGACCGATGTGGTGCGCATGCACGCGCACCAGATCAGGCCGATTCCGGGGGCGGAAGAGGGCGACTGCGACTACCTGCTGGGCCTGGGCGAAGCCGACGGGCGGCGGCTGATCCTGGTCGACATCGATAAGCTGATGTCGATCCAGCGCGACGCCCAGGCCCTGGGGCAGGCGGTCGCTTAAGGCTTCCCTTAAGCTGCGATGCCTTCGAGCTGCTCCTGCAGCTCCAGCCATTCGCCTTCCAGCTGGGCCAGGTCCTTGGTATAGAACGACTGGTCGGCCAGCAGGGTCTTGAGCTTGGCCTTGTTGGCCGCCTCGTACATGGCCCCATCGGCCAGCTGGGCGTCGACCGCCGCCTTCTGCTCGTTGCGCTTGGCGATCTGCTCTTCCAGCCGCTTGATCTTGTTTTCGATCGGTTTGCGCAGTGCCGACAGGCGCTGGCGCTGCTCGGCATCGATCCGCTTCTGATCCTTCTTGTCGGCCACCGCTGCCGGCGCGCTCGCCACCGGCGCGGCGCTCGGGAAGCTGGTCTTGTTCTCCTTGCCGGCCGCCGGCAGCACCGTGGTGCCTTTGCCCAGCTTGGTCTGGAACAGCCAATCCTTGTAATCGTCCAGATCGCCGTCGAAGGGCTGCAGCTTGCCGTCGGCGACGATGATGAACTGGTCGGTGGTGGCGCGCAGCAGATGGCGGTCGTGCGAGACCACCACCAGCGTGCCTTCGAACTGCGCCAGCGCCATCGTCAGCGCTTCGCGCGTTTCCAGGTCTAGGTGGTTGGTCGGCTCGTCCAGCAGCAGCAGGTTGGGGCGCTGCCACACGA
>CBFGOU010000027.1:0-17116 GCA_965650445.1 uncultured Oxalobacteraceae bacterium
TTATCGATCCGCGGGGTGTGAAGCCCGGGAAAAGTACCGTCACTCCAATGATGCATAGGTGCTTTTCCCTATGACGGCGAAGCCGATTTAGAAAAAGCTACGCCAAAAGCTACGCCTTAAAAATAAGCGCCGAGGCAAAACCTACGTTGCAAAAGCAATATTTCTAGTTCAATATCCATCTTTACCTTAACCCGACGCGGACGTGTTCACCGCTGAACGGTTGCAAGTCAACTGTAGAGAGGGATGATTTGAAACAAGTTGTAATCGATAGTGAAGAAAAAGCCTTCGAGTATCTCGAGAAAGCTCTGAAAAACAAGATCGGCGACACACCGCTTGAACTAAAATTCGAAGGTTGGCCGTTCTTACAGATCCGCCTCAAAGGACCGGGATACGACTCGACGATCACTTCTGACATCGCCGAGGCCGTGATAGAGTTGCAACGTGCAGTAAACAGAGCTTACGCACGTACAGTTCACGGTACCGCGAACTCCCGAAGCCTGACCGACACTGAACGACGAGACGTCCAGTTCAAGGCCAAGGTCAAACGCGGGAGCTCAGTTCTCGAGATCAATCTAGGCGAGTTCGCTGAAAAGCTTGCTACAGCAATTACTACGAAAATGAGCCCTGAAATGCTTGTGCTCACCGTGCTTGGCATTACCGTTACCGGGGCCAGCTTGTTGGCCTACAAAGCTTTCCTCAAGCACCGGAGCGATGACAAACAGATCGAGCAAACTACTCGTGATCGTATTGCCATGAGCCAAGAGGAAACAAAGCGCGCCAAAATCATGGCGGATGCGCTGACACGTGTGCCCGCTCTACGCCACACTCGTGATGATTTCGATGATGCTCGACAAGGCATTCTGCGCTCAGCTGCAAACGCGAACTCCCTCGAAGTTAACGACCTCGAGATTGAGGGCGAGGCAGCCCGCGTAATCGGAACTGCTCGACGCGCAGAGTCGGAGGAGGTCCAACTGAATGGTAATTACACTATCCTAGCGACAGACCTCCGCCGACCTGACGAAATCCGCTTGCGGGTAGAGAACCGACAAACGGGACAGGAATTTTTCGCGTCGTTCCGTGATCAAACACTTAATCGTTCGCAAGTAACACTTTTACAAGATGCCGAGTGGTCCCGGCGACCGGTCTATCTCAGCATAAACGCTCGTTCGCTGCGCGGTGAAATCACAACAGCAACAGTGATTTCAGTCACACAGCAACCGCTCGCAGCAAGGGATGAATAAGGCACCGCTGGATGTTATGAGGTAAACATCCGTGCGCCCGTCACCTTGACCTGACACCGCCCGGCAGTTGACGACCGCCAAGTTGCCGTAAACCCAACACGCCCACTATGTCTTCATCGACAACAGGAGGGCATATGGGCAACGTGGTCTATACTGGAGAAATCGAGAAACTGGAAGGGCATGCGTCGTATGGCGACGGTGGATGCGTTGCGCTCGTGCAGCGGCTGACGAGCGCTGGGCACACAAGCACCTGGAAACGCGGGCAGCGTGTAGTCGACCTGCGCTCCCTCGCTCCGGGCACGGTAATCGCCAATTTCGAGCCCGATGGCAAAGGCGGCTTCCGCTTTCCGAACAAGAAGGGTTCACACGCCGCATTGTTCATGGGGTTTGGAGGGCGCAGCGTTACCAGCGGCCGGGCGACGTCGATCATCGTCATGGATCAGTGGGTCGGGCAGCGCGTGCACTCCAGGCCTATCAGGGCTTACGGCGATCGCCCCTACCAGCCTGGCGCCGGCCACCACGACAGCGACAACGCTGATCAGTTCTACGTGGTGGTGAAATGAGGCGCGAGCTTCTGCTTTGCGCAGCCCTGGCGCCGGCCGTGCATGCACAGGTCATCGAGTGCCCGAAGTTCTACCCGTCGACGGACACGGCCTTGGCTGAGGTGCCGTACCAGCACAAGGGCCGGGGCTTCGTCGCCAAATCCCCGCTCCGCAACGCCCTCATGTACGCCGGCGAGATCAACGGCAAACAGGCATTGGTCGGCGAGCCGCACAAGGTGAAGGGCGGCCGAGACCTGCACCATGGCTTCGAGCCAGGTGAGAGCAAGTGGCTCGTCTGCTTCTATGGCGAGGACAGGACGATCGCATGGTGGGAACAGATCGACCCGAAGGTAACCAACTGCGTCGTGCAGGTCCGCGAAGGTCGGAGCATCCCGATGACCGTCAAGGCGACGTGCAAGTAGTACCAACGGGCGTCGGGCTGGGTGGGGCAGGCTGCGGCCGCGATGCCGGTGGCACGATGACCGGCTGACCCTCTACCACGCGCAGCACCAGCTCGGGCGCGCGGCCGGGGCGATGATGTGCAGGTCCATCACGGCACCAGACCGTTCTCGCGCACGAACGCCTGGCACGCGCGGCCGGTGGCAAGATCCTGCTCGACGTCCTCGATCAGTTGCTTAAGATCTCGGTCAGCCGCTGCTGAAACCAGCCCACCGGATGGATCGGTGCCGTCGCCGCCGGCGGGGCTTTCGGCTTGGGCGGGGGCGGCAGGTCGGTCGGGACATACCGAGGAGCCGACGCGCATCCTTGGAGCAGCAGTAAGGCGCCTACGCAGATCAGCAATTTCATCGTCTTTCTCCTTCGTGAGGTGGGCGTTGGTTTCGTCTTGGCGCGATGCCAGGACAGCGTTTTCCTGGTTCCGCTTGATGACTGCGGCGGCAGCGGCCTGGGCGCCGGCTTCGACACCGGCGTAGTACCCAGCCTGGTACCGGTGCGCACCGTACGCGCGCACCCCGATGGCAACGAGTGCTGCCAGCACGACCGCCCTCAGCACCTGGACGAGCAGGCGTTCCAGTGCGGTCATGGCGCCACCTCGGCCGGTAGGACGTCGAGGTGCTGCAGCCTTCGGCCGTCCATGATCGAAACGAGCGTGTCTGCATACTTCGGATCGGTCGCATAGCCGGCGGCGGCCACCGCTCGCGCCCAGCCAGCGCCGGTGTTCTCCGTGAAGCAACGGGCGTAGCGCGGGTTCCGGAGGAAGAACTGCGCTCGGTCTTGGATGCAGTCGGCCCAGCTGGAGTAGACGCGAAACTTGTCGACGATGGCGATGCGTTTTCCGTTCACGACCTCGTGGGTCGGTACGTCGACAGTCGGCCCTTTCCACGACCGGTCCGCCTTGATGCCAAACAGGTTATTCCCGCGCACGCTGGAACCCCAGCCGCTTTCCAGCGCGGCCTGCGCGATCGTGAAGCTGACTGGGATACCGGCAGTGCGCTGGCATTGGCGCGCGCCTGGCAACATCTGGTCGATGAATTCGTCGGGCGTCATTGGGCCGCCTTCGCCGCTTTCGCGGCCGCACGCGCACTATGCACGATGTTGTAGATGACGAGTGCCAGGCCCACTGCACGGAACACGTTCGCCGGCAGGTATGGCGCGAGGTCAGGCAGGTTGTCGCGCACGGCTCCGATGATTGCGTCGGCGAACGGATAGGCCGCAAGCAAAAGCAGGTTTAGCTTCATCGTGAACGAGTGCCAGGCCGTGCGCAGGTGGTCGAGGATCTTCATGCTGACTCCTTGCTTTTCTGGCGGCGTTCACGCCAGGCTTGTTCGAAGCGGATCAGCTGCACGCCGAATACGACAATCGCGGTGGCCAGGGCGACGACCATGCTGGCGCGCGCCAGGAAGCCGTCGATCACCTGCAGGTAGTTCGCCGCGCCGGTTGCGCCAGTTGCTGCTGCGACGACGGCGCCGACCTTCGGATTGCCGGCCGCCGCCTCCAGCACTGAGTGCATGTTCAGGGGTTCGCTCATTTGATTTACTTTCATAGGAAGATAGAAGCAATGGAAAATCACCAGGGGTTTGCATAAATCGGGATGTAGCCCACGAGGTTGTTCGCGGAGTCGTAGATCGCCAGCTTGTATGCCGTGTTGCCGGCTGGCGTAGCGGCCTGTGCCGATATGCCTGCGGCGCTGAGCCCGACACCGAGGCCACCGACCGCAATGAACTTTTTGTTCGTGGAAAGGATGTTCGTGCCCGTGCGGCCGAGCGTGACATCACGTACAGCCGTGCCAGTGCCCCATTCCATTTGCCCATTCTGGGTAATAGCGAATCGCGCCACCGTGTCCGTGTCCCGCCAGAATTCGATCAGGTTCCCAGCGGCGGCCGTGACGAGCCACTTCAACGTGTCGCGCAGGCGCATGTTCCCGCCCGACATGATGGTGATCTCACTGGATGCAACGGTATTCGCGATGCTGTATTGGCCGTCGATATTGCCCACGGCGTTGCACGAGCTGACCGTGCTCGCTATGGGGGCGCCAGAGAACAAATAGCCGTAGCGCTGAGTTGGGGCGGCTTGGTCATCCACCGCATTGCAGCCGCTGATGGTCGTGTACGCGGACTCGACGGTCGTGCCAGCGCCGCGCGACACGTTGAACGCACACGCACCGACGTTGCCCTGGTTGTTGTTGCGGCATGTAACGCCAGACAGGATCGTGCGCTTCGCAGACAGGACCAGCACGCCGTTTTGTTGGTTCGTGTCGAACACGCAGCCGTTCACGACCACGTCCTCGCAGGCATTCAGGTTCCATTGCACGTACAGCCCGTTGCGACCCCGTTTGCCGATCACGTTCGATATGGATACGCGCTTGGCATTGCGAACCGCCACGCAATCCCAGACTGCATTGTTGCAGTCGATGACGCCGTTACTGATGCTCACGTCCTCGCAGCCGTCGTTGATCGCCACGCCCGCATGGTCCGTGTCGTAGACGGAAAAATTCGAGATGGTCGTGCGCCTATTCGTGCCGCTGGAGCCGTCAACAATCACGGCCTGCTCTTTACAGTTCGTGACGCTAAACGCGTACATGCGGTTATCCTGCGACTCCTGACCAACCGGGCCGCCGTCGAAGCCCAAGCCTTTTCCGTAGAAGTCCCTCACGTGCACATCGTGGAACGACACGTTGCGGCAACGTGCGCCCTGTAATGCCACCTTATCGATGCCTAATGCGTTGTTTGCGCGGTTGCCGTCGATAGTGAAGCGAGCAGCCTCTCCGCCCGTGACGCCGTAGAACAAGATAAAGGTGCTGTTTTGCGCATTCTTCAGCTTGAGCGTGGTAGCGTTGACGCCGGTGCCGACAAGGGAAATTCCGCTGGTGGTGATGGTGAACGGCGTGAGAACGAACGTGCCACGTCCGAAATTTACCGTACCGCCATTTGGCAGCGCGGCAATCGCGGCTAGCACTGCCGCGGTGTCGTCCGTCACGCCGTCGCCGACGGCGCCAAAGTCCTTGACGTTGACCGTATCGCGTAGTTTGTCTTGGACAGTGCGCCGCACGGCGCCGACGCTGGAATGGATGAAGCCGATCAGTACCGAGCCAAAAGAAGCAATCAAATCCTCGCGCGTTGCCCCTTGATGGACCGAGACCTTGCCTGCAGCAAGGTCTGCATCGACCGTCGATGCAACATGGTCAATCAGAGCGACATAGGCAACACCGCCGGAAATATAGACATCTTTCGTTGCGTACAGCGCTCCCCCGACGAAATCTCCGCGTACATTGAAAGCCTTTAGCGAATTGATCGCCCCTCGGACTGTCAATTTAATCCTGCCGAGACGGTCCGTCGCGGTATCTACTTCGGATGTCGCGATCTCACCAATATGGTCGAGATCCTTTTTGCCGTTATTCAAGTCGTTGATATTCAGCGCCGGCATGTAAATCCTTTTGTTTGGACGAAAAAAAAGCGCCACTGGCGCTTTGCTGAAACTGCAATCTTTATTTTTACGACCCCATTCCGCTATCTACCAACAAAGTGCGGATGCTATTAAGCAGGGTGAGCGCGGTTGGCAGATCAGTCGCTGCCGGCGGCAGAGGCACACCTGCTGGCTCGACGGGAGCGAACCCCAGCGCAGCTTCGATCTGCTCAGCGATGAGGCCCGTCAGGCCTGCGCCATCCCCGGAAAACGACGTTGCATGCAGTCGGCCGGTTGCCGGGTTAAACGAAAGTTTCGAAGTCGACGCGTACTGACGTACCGCGGCACCAACATTCTTGACCCAAGGCAGATAAACCGTCGCATTCGTGTCCTCATCGTTCTCAATCGCCACCACTCCGGTGAGCCTGACGATGACGTCGTCGTATCCCTTGCTGTACAGCGTGTAATCCGTCAAGTTAAGCGCCAGGCCACCCACGATCACTTCTGTAGGTAGGGGTTTCTTCCCCGCGATTACGCTGTGAGGAACTTGTATTTGTACAACCATATCCCATCCCTCAGTTAATGATTTCGGATTTATTAGGCACCGCTGCATGATCCGCAGCGTAATAGTCGGCCGAATAGTTGATGGCCCTGATCGTGACGTACTGCGGGTCGGAGAGATCCATCTCCTGTACCAGGTAAGCCTGCGCACCACGCGCACTATCGGCCGCGAAGCTATAGATCGTCCGAACACCATCCTGCCCATAGCTCGTCACGATTTCCTCGCTGGGCAGCGTCTGCAGCACGACCTGGTTCGGCTCCGCACCGGCCCTGCAGGCGATGCTCTGCAGCGAGCCATCCCGGCGCATCAGCACGATGCTGTGCGGCTGGCCGGGCACGAAGGCGACGTCGCCGCTCAGTGTCAGCGTGAGCCCATCCTGCCCCACCACTTCCCCGTCGTACGACTTGAACCGCGTGTTGTCGACGATGTCGATCCTCGCGTTCGGCAGCAACGAGCGCGCGTCTGTCGTTGTCGTGGTCTCGATGGTGATGCGCTGGCCGAGCAGCTTGCGATATTCCCGGTTCGCCCGCAACCACGCCTGCGCGAACGAGCGGATGCCGGCGATCTCGAATTTCTTCGCCTTCGTGTGCGAGCCATCGAGCGGCAGCGTGATCGTCTCCGACTGGCCAGTGTCCGGATCCGAGTACACGAATTCCACGCCGTCATAGTCCGAATCCGAGGCGAACGTGCGCGTGATCGTCTCCGCCTTCGGCTTCTTGTTCCGATGCGTGAACAGCGCAGTGCTGTTCGCCTGAGCCTGGTCGAAGGCCAGCCGGATCTTGCCGTTCTGCCGGTACGCGATGCAGAAGCCGGCATTGGCGATCATGACCACGCTTTCCTCGAAGCTGGTGTTGTCCGTGTCGAAGGTGTAATTGAACTGCCCACACGCTGGATTCCACGCATCGAGCGCCTGCTGTACGCCCCAGATCTGCTTCATATCGACCTCGGACGCCAGATCGCGCCGCCCGATCTTAGGGTCGATCGACACTGCGGCAATGATGTCGACCAGCCTCGACGTGGCCGCGATAGTTCCCGACACGAGACGCCCGTCTGCATCGAGCGCACCGGAGAACGATGCGCCGTTATAGATCGGGAGCTTGCGCGACGCCAGGCAGTTCAGCTGGCGGGTCTTTACAGCCGTGGCGCGCGCCGTTGCCTGCGTCACGGTGTGCACGGTGGTCTTGTTCCCGAACTCCGCTTTCGACACCGGTGACACGCTGTAGAGATCAGTCCATTTGATCTCGTCGACCACCGTCCCCTTGAAGTCGAAGTCGAACGGCGTGGTCCGGTACATCCGCACGCGCGCCGGCCCGGCCCAGCCGGTCACATGTTCGACCGTTTCGGCCCGCTCGTCCTGCACCGCGCCCGACAGAGAGGCGGTAATGGTCTCGACGGTGCCGGTCGGCGTCAGGTCCGCGGCCAGACGCTCGATTTCGATGGTGAAGTTGACGGTCGTGATCAGCTTGCCGTTGTCGTCCTTGAACATGCCGTTCTGGGCAACCACATTGCACCATACTTCGGTCCGGTCCGCCTCCGGCAGCGTTACCCAGTCCGTGACGTACGTGGCACCGACAATGGTGATCGCGCTGTCTACCTCCTTCTCGGCTGGCCAGCTCGCCGTGGTCAGCGTGATCACGCCATCGTCGACCGCAGCGACCGTGTACGTGCCTGAGTAGTTATACGGGCCCGCGACGACGGTTTCGTCAACCTTCGACCCGTCGTAATCGAGGCCGGCGTACGTTGTTTTGTTAAAGCCTGGCATCACGACCGTGATCTTATCCCCGACGTCGATCACCGAATTGAAGTTCGGCTTCTTGTCGACCTGCGTGATCTTGTCGCCTCCGGCCGCCGGCGTGTAACGGTACTTCGCACTGGCCGGCAGCTGCACCTGGTTGACTGCCTTGAGCGTGATCCCGTCGACCTCGATGGCCCGCTTCGCGGTCACGACGCCGTCGCCGATCGGCGCGCCGATCTGCAGCATCGGTGTGCCACTGTTCGGCGACGTGAACGGGGCGTAGAAGGCCGCGCTGGCGCCATCGATGTCGGCGATCAGCGTGTCGCCGTCGCGCACCTCGTCGATGTCGTAATAGCCGCGGCCGACGCAGTAATAGCCGTACTCGAATTTCGCGTGCTGTATGTACTTGTTATAGGTCGGCATCATCAGCGACGGGATCGACTTGACCGTGCCATAGATGTCCTCGACGCGCTCGAGCAGCCGCACTTTGTTCTCGCGGTTGCCAAGCGCGTTATTCGGGCTCTGCTGGGTCCGGTTCACGTTGCTGGGCATGACCGGCTTCGGCATCAGCACGATCGCAGCCACGGCAATGATCGCCGAGACGATGGCGATCACCGCGTAGTACTGCGCACCGGGGCTTTGCAGCACCACATACTCGGCGCAGTCGCCGGCAAGGATGGCCCGGGCATCGCGGCTGATCTCGTTCTCGGCGCAGGGCTCGCCCCGGAATATCTGGACGGTAACGTCCGGCGCCGGGCCGTAGTGGTCCAGCAGCCATTCCGCCAGGCTCTCGACTTCGAACACCCGGGGCGCCGCCGGCGCGAACGGGGAATCGTATAAGCGGACGCGGATCATGCAGCGCGCGCCCAGTATTCGATGACGCCGTAGGCATCGCAGATCACCGACATCTCTTCATAGCGGTTGCCGGCATCGAGCGCGTGCAGCACCTTCCCCTGGTAGAACACGCCGCAGTGGTGCAGGCCCATCGCGACCGTCTTGCCCATCAGGACGACGCAGTAATCGACCGGATCCTCGATCTGGGCAAAGCCTTCGGGCGACTTGTGCAGGGCAATGCGGAAGGCGCCGGCGATCGCGCGGATCGACGTGTTGACGGTCTTGTAGTCCATGACTGGCAACGCCAGCTCGGAAGTGTAGACGTCTGCAACCAGCTGCCAGCAAGGCGGCGTGTCGTACTGCCTGGCCAGGTAATCGTTGATATTCATTACAGGAATCCTCTCAACATCGGGATGTCTTTCGGTGCGTAGAGTTCGCCGGTGCGGCTCATGTTCAGGCGCGGCGACACGGCGCTGATGCTGGCCGCGCCGAGGGCGTACGAAATGCTCTCGGCCTGCAGCACCGCCGTCGCTTGCGCCGTCGTCAGGTCGTCGCTCAAGTATTCGCGATACACGAGCTTGATCATTTCCGTCGTGTCGACCGGGATCCGGTCCAGCTGCTCGCGGAACTCATCCTCGATGTCGACCAGGCCGATCCGGATATCGAACTTCTGGTCGAGATGGCCTTCATTGCCGGCCAATTTGATCTCGATGTTGCAGGGGGCCATATCGACCAGCACGCCATCGACGACCGTCTGGCCGGCGTAGGGCTCGCGCCAGAGGTGGTAGGTCTTGCTCATGGCCGAGTGGCTGACCTGCAGCGTCGCGATCGTCCAGATCGCCTGCGGCGCCGACGCGAGGAAGCGCCGCAGACGCGTTTCAAGGTCGAGGCTCATCAGAAGTCCAGTACGTTGGTGTCGACCAGGGCGAAGGTCGCCAGGCGCTGCAGCAACGCGTTGGAGCCCGCGCCATAGGTGTTGTACACGTCGAGCATCCCGGCGGCATCGGCAGCGGTCATCTCGTAGACCTTGTTCTCGGCCTCGACGACGAAGGACACCACGATGGCGGTGCCGCCCGTGCGCGCGGCCGAGTACGAACCGGGCATGATGTTCACGGCGTGCAGCTCGGTGCCGAACCCGGAGTCGAGCCGCATGTCGAAGGTGATCGCGCCCTTCTTGATGATGTGGTGGTAGAAGGCCGTCCACACCGAGAACTTGAGCGGGTCCAGGATGAGCGTCACCTGATAGCGCTGCGGCCCGCGGTCCCAGTCCAGGCCGAAGCGCGCGGCGCCGCCGGCGACCTCGGTGCGCAACACGCCGCCCGGGTCATCCAGCGAATACGACGACACGGTCGGCGTGAAGCCATTCGGCATTACAGGGTTCGGCATCAACGGCTCCTCGGCACAGAATAATTGCGCCCCATCGCGCGCGACGTACGGCTGTTCGGGTCAGCCAGCGATGAAGCCATCGTGTTCACCGCCTCCTCGATGATGAGCGCGCGCTCGTTCGCGGAGATCCTCTGCTCGGTGACATTGCCGATCGGCGCCCGGGTGTTGTTCACGATGGTCAGCTTCATATCGCCGCCACCACCGCCGATCTTGTCGTTCGGGATGATCGTGCCGTGCGTCGGCGGACGGAAAATCTCCGGGCCCTTTTCACCGACCAGGAACGCCCCGCCGTCCCACACCGAGCCGCCTTTCTCTCGGTGTCCAGCGATCGCAGTACCAGCGACCAGGCCTGCAGCCGCATATCCCAGCCCGCGCGTGAGCGCGGCGTAAATCGCACCTTCCGCAACACCTTTAGCCAAAATCGCAGGTCCGGCCGGGCCGGAAACAGCTGCCGTCGCACTTGCAGCGGCAATCATGCCGGCCTGGGCCGCCGCCGCCGCCACCTCGGTATTCACGATGATCGTGGCCACCTGGATCGCCTTCTGGGCGTAGAACATGGCCTTGCCCAGTGCGGTCTGCTCCATACCCGCAGCCTGGAGCGCGTCATACAGCTGGCTCGCCGAGGACTCAGCGATGCCGAGGATGTTCTGCGCGGCCGACATCTGCATATTCGCCATCGTCTCGTTGTGCCGGCGGTTTTCCTCTTCGATCAGGCGGTTGCCTTCGATGGTGTTTTCAAGGGAGAGATCCTGGAAGGACTTCAGGTCCTTCAGCCGGTTTTCGTGCAGCTGCCGCTCGGCCTCAGCCGGCGTCTGCAGCTGCTGCGCTACCTGGTTCCCGATGCCCTGCGTTTGCAACTTGTTGACGCGCTCGGCGTGGTCGGCCGCGTCCTGGCGGTACTGCGCAATCGACGCCTCGGTAATCGTCCCTTTTTCCTTGGCTTGCCGGATCTTCTCCTCGATGTCCAGCTCGAGGCGCCGCGCCTCGGTCAGCTTCGCGACCTCGAGCGTCGACTTCCCGTACAGGTCATTGTTGAACTTGAGCTGGTCCTCCGCCAGGCCCTGCTCGCGATTCCAGTCGCGCATGGTCTTGTTCAGGCCGGACTGGGCGGCGCCCATGCTCAGCGTCTGCATCTCCAGCGCCCGGGACGCGTCGGTCCGGGCCTTATCGCGCATCGCGATCTTTTCGTTGATCTGGTTCGCCAGCTCAGCCTTTTCCGACTCCTTGCTGGCTGCTGCCTTTGCCTTCTGCAGCGCGGCGATCTCGGCGTCGTATGCACGCACAGCGGCGTCCCGTGCCTGCTCGATCGCGGCGATCTTGTACTGTGCATACGTCTGCACATCGACGATTTCCTGGTTGCGCAGCTCCTGCATGAACTGGTCCTGGAACGCCGCCGTGTCGCGCTCCTTCGCGTAGGCCGCCTCGATCGCCTTGAGCCGACCGTCCAGCAGCGTCTTCGTCGGGTCGTCGCCGCTGCCACGAATCTTAGGTGCACGCGGCTTCGGCTTGTTGGTGTCGGCATCTTCGGCCGGCTTTTCCGCCGGCTTGGGCGTCCGGTCCAGCACCTTCTTGATGAATTCGTCGTGCTCCTTGCGCGCCTTCTCGGCGTCGGCCTTCATGGCCTCGCTGATCACATTGAAGCCTTTGAAGTCGGCGTGCGCGAGCGCGGCCAACTGGGCGGCGATGCCGCCGATCTCCGTGCCGACAGCTTTGAAGGTGAAGCCCACCTCGGAGCCGACGACGACGAACGTCTCGAGGACAGTACGGACTACCTCGCCCGCCAGGGAGAACTTGTCCGAATTTTCGGCAGCGGCCAGCATCTCGTCGGCTACGGTCTGCAGGACCGGCAGGACGGCCGACGCCATCGAGTTATAGAAACCCTTCTGCTGGATCGTCAGCTTGCCCATCGTATCGTTGAAGTTGTCCGCCGCGTTAGCTAGCTCCTCCGTCGCGCCGCTGTATTGCTTCGCATATTCGATGTTCTCGCGCAGCGCCTTCCCACCGTCGTTCAGCAGCGGGATCATGTCAGCACCCGCGTCCTCGAAGATTCGCAGCGCGATCGCAGTTTTCTCGGGCCCGTCCGCATACTGGCTGAACTTGTCCGCCAGCTCGCCCATCAGGACGTCGGCCGTCTTGAGCTGGCCAGAAGCGTCCTTGACAGAGATGCCGAGCTTGGCGAACGGCTCCATCAGGTCGCGGTTGCCGCGCGACGCTTCAGCGACCGTCTTGTTCAACTTGGTTGCGCCGGCCGCGATGCTCTCCAGGCTGCCGCCAGCCTGGCCGGCCGCAAAGCCGAGCCCGTTCAGCGTCTCGACCGCGACGCCGGTCTTCTGCGACATGTCGCGCAGCTCGTCGGCCGCGTCGATCGTACCCTTGATCAGCTCGGCAAAAGCGCCGACCGTCAGGCCGACGCCCAGCGCCTCGAGCGCGGTCTTGCCCAGCTCGACAGCGCCCTCGATGCGCTTCATCGCCTTCTCGGTGTCCTCGCTGGACTTTTTCATGTCGCCGACGAACTTCGAGACGTTCGCTTCCAGCGTAACGATGAGGGAGCCGAGATTTGCCATTTCATTTTCCCAAGTAAAAAGGCTCGCCGAAGCGAGCCCTGTTGGTTGTTTGCGCCGATTATCCGGCAGCTATTTCTGTTCTTTTGGTTTACAGACCAAGTCGACCAGTTGATCCATGATCTGGTCTCCTCGCTTGATCACCACACTCTTGGCACCCACGAGTACGTAAAACTGCCGGTATCCAACGTAGCCGCCATAGCTGTTCTTGGCATTGATCTCTCCACAGACAGCGTAGTCCTTACCGGTATTGCGCGCCACCAAGTCGCGAAACTGCGCTGAATCCGGATCCTTTAAGTCATGCACGGCAATTTGCTTCGCCAGTTCAATCTGCTGCTGGTCGTCGGCGTGTGCCGAAGCCGCGACGAGCAGAAGGCCGGCTACCAGAATTCGTTCCATCACTCCTCCCTAAAACGTTGACGGAAGGAATGATGCCACAAACTATTTCGGGGGCAGCCCGAACAGCGCGGCCCTGAGCAGGTTCGACTGGGCGACAGGGTCGTCCAGCAGAACCGGCGCCGCCTTCTCCTCTGGCTGGTCCTCTCGGCGCCAAAAGATGAAGTCGTCGGCCATGTAATGCTCCGGCCGGGCCTTGCTGTCACGGTTGATGTTCGCCAGGAGCGCCGCCGCAGTCCCGTGTCGCAGGTCGGCGATGATGTCGCCGAACGGCTCGAGTTCGTAGAACGCCATCCACTCGGTGAACTCGGTCGAACTGATCTGCAGCTGGGCCTGGCGGACGCTCATGCCCAACTCTTTCGCTAGGCGGAACCAGAATCTCCGCTCTGGCCGCTCGCGGAGTTTTTTGCAGCGTCCTCGACCGCGGTCGCGCCGAGGCCGTTCAGGCGCATGGCGACGGCTGCAGGCTCATCCAGCGAGGCAGCGCTCTTGGCCTGCAGGGCCTCGACGTCCTCCATGGTAAACAGCCGGGCGCCGCTCTCGTCGATGCAGGTAGCCGCGAGCAGGGCCGCCGAGAACTTGCCGACCGGGACCGTGTCGCCTGCAGCTGCAAGCGCCGCGCGGAACTCATCGCGCTCGGTGCCCTTCATGACGCGCACGCGCACGGTGCCGCCCCACTGGGGGACAGGGACGTCCTCGTGCTTCAGATCGCCGGCGCCGAGGATTGCCGATTTGGTGAGCAGGCCCATGATCAGCTCCACACGACCGGGCCGCTGATCTTGGTGTCGACCTTGCCCTTCATGAGTGCGTTGACACCACCCGAGCTCGGAATCGACTTCACCAGGGTCTTGAAGCTTGCGGCCGTGCTGTCCGGCAACGACAGCCTCATGTCGACCACGGCGCCGCTGGTGCGCGCGGCCCGCAGGGCGATCTGGCCGTTATCGGTGGCCAGCACCTTGATCTCGAAGCCGAACTTGCCTTCATCGCGCAGGCCGCTGATATATTCCATCGCGACGCTGTCCAGATCGGTCGAATCGATATCGGATGCGGCGCCGTCGAAGCCGTCGAACGAAAGCAGGCCATTGATCTTGGTGTAGGTCTTCGGCGTCGCCGTGCCGCCGGCGCCGAACACGAGCCCGGTCGTGTTGACGTCCAGGAGCGCGTAGGTATCGGCCGTCGCATTCGCGACGACGTGCTAGCCGCCATTCAGGGCCGCCATCGTGCCACCGATACCGGCGAGATTGACGACGGTGCCGTTCGTGAAACCGTGGCCGGCACTGGTGAAGACAGCCGGGAAGCCAACGGAGATCGCGGTGATTTCCTTTGCGTCGCCGTTGCCGGTGCCAATCTCCAGCGTGCTGCCTTGTGCGGAAATTCCGGACATATAAATCCTCCAAAAGTTAAAACCGCTTGTGCGGCATAGGGTGATGCAGCAGAGACTCAGGCGCCGAGGCTGAGCCTGGACGTGCAATAGTGGAATTTGTAGCGGGTGGTGACCATGCAGGCGTTACCGTCGGCGCCGGCGAACACTGGTGCATTCGTGCCCGCCTCCTCGACCAGGTAAAGCTCCGGCGCGCTGAACTGCATGATGGCGGGGTGTGCGATCTCCATGACCTCGTCGGCCTCCTTGTCGGGGGCGTCGCCGCGCGAGACGACGCTGATCAGGATCTCGCAGTGTCGTTCAGTATCGTCCCCCAGGCTGTTCTCGATGTCCTCCGCGCCGCGGTGGACGATCAGCGCCGGGCTGTCTTCACGACTGAACGCCACTGACATGGAGCGGTGCACGCCGGCCGGGAACGAAGGAATGGCCGCCAGAAGATCGATCAGCCCTTGGATGTAGCTTTCGCGCAGCGTCATCACTTCACCTCTTCGAGCGAAGCCACATAAAACGTGCCATCGCCCTTGGCCTCCGGCGTCTGCCGGACCTTGTAGTCGACGCCATCGATCCGCAGCACGAAACCACGCTGCAGCTCGACGTCGGCGGTCTGGTACTCGATGCTGTAGTCGGTCGTATGCACCATCCCGTCGAGCACCACTTGGTCAGGCCGAGAAAAGCCGACGTCGAACGACACCGCCACGCCATTCAGCGGCTGGTAGACCGCCACGTTCAGCATGCCGGCATCCCTGAACGCCGGCCAGAAGACAGAAGCATCGAAGACCATGGGATGGCTTAGGCGATGACCGCGTCGATCTTGAGCATCGCCGTGGCCGCACCGTTGGCCTTGGCCTCGGTCGCAACGCCGACGCGGGTGTTGCCGGCGGCGGTGGTGGTCAGACGGCTGTTCGCGGCGTCCCAGTACAGGATCGCGCCCTGGGCGGCGACATCGGTTCCGAGTGCGGGCAGTTCGAACACGCCTTCGGTCGCAGCCTCGCCCTTGTCGCCGGCGGCGACATCCGCCACGGCGACGCCGAAGATTTTGCCGACCAATACCGCCTGACCGGCCACCGCGCCGGCGGCGAACAGCAGCGTCAGCGTGCTGCCCTTCTGGATAAAGTTTTGCATATGGTTCCTATGAGATTGGAGACTTCGAAAAAGCGAAACGGCCAGCATCAGCTGGCCGCCCTTGCGAATGGACCGCGCTTACGCGCCGGCGTTCTTGTACATGCCGCGCCAGTCGATCGCCTTGGCGCCGAACACGTGGCGGGCCTTGATCTGCAGGCCGTCGACCTCGAAGCCCTGGCGCGTCTCCGTGAACAGGCCTTGCTCGCCTTCCAGGTACGCGTACTCGATCGTGTCGACCAGCGCCGGGGTAGCCGACAGGTGCCACTCCTTGCCCTCGATGCGCGGATCGACCACGACCTCCAGGCTGGTGTTGTAGTTCGGGTTGATGTCGCCGGCCTTGGCTGCGACGAACGAGGCCGACGTGTACTTGTTCGCCGCGCTCTCGTTGTCCGGGCCAACGATCAGGAACGACGGCGTCAGGTTCAGCACACGGCCCTTGAGACCGATCTGCTTGCGCATCGCGGCGCGGCCGTCGCCGAGGGTCACGTCGGTGATGGCGCCGGCCGCAGCTGCCAGGTTGCCGTGGTCGGCATGGAACAGGGCCGTGCCGTCCGACATGGCCGCGGCGCCCGTCAGGATGCCGTAGACGATGTCGCCTTCGATCGCCGCCGCTTCCGCCGCCAGTGCCAGCGGGATGCGGTCAAATGCGCCCAGGTCGTCGTTGATGATCGTTTCCCAGGTCAGCGCCACGATGCCGCCCCATTTGCCCAGCGAGTACTTCTCGGCCGAGTCGCCGAAGGTGATCATCTTGTATTCGCCGCCTTCCTTGATCTGCTTGAACGCAGCCGATTCCGACAGCTGGGTGCGCGCCACTTCGCGGAAGTCCGGCGCGGTGGACTCACGTGCCCAGCCGGTGAAGGTGCGCGGCTGGATGCCGTAGGCGGTGCGCAGCGTACGATTCACGGTGCCGGCCAGGATCTGCGGGAAATCGCTGGTCGAGCTCATGCCGGCGCGGCCCATCATGTCGCGGTCCAGGTTCAGCGCCATCACCGCGATCTCGCGGCGCGACAGGCTGCGCGCGCTGCCGCCGGCCGCTTCGATCGATTCGCGCGCCATGTCCATCAGGGTCATGCCGCGATACTGGCGCGCGGCGTCCATGCGCTTGGCGTCGCTGCGGAAGGCGGCATTCGGGTTCGCACGCAGCACGATGGCGTCACCGATCGCTGCACGGCGCATTTCGGTTTCGTCGCTGATGGTCCGGATATCGGCCCCGCTGCGGGTCGGCGCAGCTGCGTCGCGCTTCGCCTTCTCGCGCAGCACCGCCATGCCGGCATCGGCTGCCGACATGTCGCGCTGGCCGATCAGCTGCTGGGCATACGCCTCGTCCAGGCCGCCGAGACGGACCGCCTCGCGAATGCCGGCCTGGCGTGCCGCTTCCTGCGTGGCGCCCTCGGCGCGCGCCGCGTCGAGTTGAGCCAGGGTTGGCGCCGTGCCCGGCGCCGCCGTCGTGTCTTGTACACCCATGGAGGGTTCCTTTCTGGTTTGGTTACCGGCG
>CBFGOU010000028.1:0-16973 GCA_965650445.1 uncultured Oxalobacteraceae bacterium
CATTGCCCGTGTTGATGATGGCGCGGCGCCGTGGAGGGCGCCGCGCCAGCGCGCTGCGGCTTAGTTGCTGCTGCCGTTGACCTCGCGTTCCCAACGCTCGCGCGGGCGCTTGCGCTCTGCGGCCTTGCCGTATTTTTCGAAGTCGTAGTTGATCATCTTGATTTGCTTGACGTCAGGCACACGCGGATCTACCTTGGCATCCTTGTTCGACGGCAGCTGGAACTGCTTGCCCGCGGCGGCCAGTTCCTGCGCCGGGGCGGTGAGCGCCCAGTCGTAGAATTTCTTGGCATTGCTCAGGTTGCGTGCGCCCTTGATGATCGACATCGAGCCGATTTCGTAGCCGGTGCCTTCGCACGGGGTGGCGCTCTTGACCGGGAAGCCTTGCATCACTTCGCCCGGAACGTCGTGCCCTTGTACTGCGGCTTGATCAGGTCCGACCAGCAGGCCGGAGCCGGCAGTTTTTCTTGGCCAGCAGTTCGGCGTTGTAGGCGAAGCTTACGTCCGCCGGACCAGGCGTGACACTCGACATGGGGGCAGTCTAGGGGAGGGTTTCGCAAATAGCGATATTGGGCAGCGACATGAATGCCCGAAAATGGCCTGAAACTTTCATCTTGCTTTCAGATACCTTTCAAAGTGCTTGCAATCGAAGGTGGGGCGGTCTTGGCCGGTGTAAGGTGTCGATAGAATTTGGCGCTTTTTAACTGAACAATGCAGGTTTTGATTGTCGAGGCCGGCGGGTGGCGCAAGCTGCGCCGCTCCACTTGACAATTTGAAACCATTTCTTTTAGCATGCAAATTGGAACGTTCCAATGCATCGGTAAGCGAGCTAGTGATGAAAAAAATCGGATGGATTTTGGTAGGGGCAAGTACGATCGCCAGGGAATGGATGGTCGATGCGATTCGGCAGCAGGCCGATGGGGACATTCTCGCCGTCGTGAGCAGCGATGCCGCGCGCGGCGCGCGCTTTGCCGCCGAGTTTGGGATCCCGGCCAGTTTTTCCGACCTGGGCACCGCGCTTGCGCAGACGCACGCCGATGCCGTGTACATCAGCACGACCAACGAATGGCATCTTCCGCAAACCTTGGCCGCCGCGGGCGCGGGCAAGCATGTGTTGTGCGAAAAGCCGCTGGCGCTCGATCTGGCCGATGCGCGCCACATGGTTGCCGCCTGCGCCAAGGCTGGCGTGGTCATGGGCGTGAACCACCATCTGCGCAACGCTGCCACGCACCGCACGATCCGGCGTTTGATTAAGGAGGGCGCAATCGGCAAACCATTGTACGCGCGGGTTTTCCATGCCGTCGACCTGCCGCCGCATTTGCAGGGGTGGCGCCTCCATTGCCCGGCCTCTGGTGGCGGCGTCATTCTCGACATCACCGTGCACGATGCGGACACCTTGCGGTTTATCCTGGATGATGAACCGGTCAGCGTGGTCGCCGCGGCCACCATCGGCAAGACGGGCGATGCCGCGCTCGAAAATGGCGTGATGGCGGCGATCGAGTTTGGCGGCGGGGTGGTGGCGCAAGTGCACGACGCCTTCAATGTCCCGTTTGCGCACACCGGCCTTGAAGTGCACGGCACCCACGGTTCGATCTTTGCGCGTGACGTGATGACCCAGCGCGCCATCGGTGAAATCCGCTTGCGCAATGCCAAGGGCGAAGCGCCGGTCCCGGTGGATCACGAAAATCTCTACGTCAGATCGGTAGCGGCATTTCATGCGGCGATCCACGGCAAGGGCGTGCCCGCGGCCAGCGGCACGGACGGGGTGCGCTCACTGGCAACTGCGCTCGCAGTGCAGCAGGCTTGCCGCACCGGCCAGCGGGTCGCAGTGGAGGCGGCATGAGCACCAAGTCGAAAGTCATCGGCGCCAGCCAGGCGGCCGAGTTAATTCGGGACGGCGATGTCGTCACCGTCAGTTCCTCGAGCGGCCTGGGCTGCCCCGACCTGGTGCTCGCGGCGATCGGCCAGCGTTTCCGCGCGGCCGCTCATCCCAAGGCATTGACGATGCTCCATCCGATCGCGGCCGGTGACATGTATGGCATCAAGGGCATCGATCACCTGGCCCAGCCTGGTTTGATCGATACCGTACTGGCCGGGTCCTACCCGAGCGGTCCCTCCTCGCTACCGATGCCGGCGATCTGGCGCATGCTCGTCGACAATGAAATCAAGGCCTACAACGTTCCCAGTGGGATTCTGTTCGACATGCACCGCGATGCCGCCGCCAAGCGCCCTGGTGTGCTGACCAAGGTTGGCCTGGGGACCTTCGTCGACCCCGATCTGCAGGGATGCGCGATGAATGCGCGCGCTGCCCAGTCGCCGATCGTGGAAAAGCTGCAGTTCGACGGCGGCGAATGGCTGTATTTCCGCTGCATTGCGCCACGCGTGGCCATCATCCGCGCGACCACGGCGGACGAGCGCGGCAACCTGTCCTATGAACACGAGGGCGCCTGTCTCGGCGGACTCGATCAGGCGCTGGCCGCGCGCAACAACGGCGGCATCGTCATCGCCCAGGTCAAGCGGGTGGTGGCGGCCGGTTCGCTCGCACCGCAGCGCGTGCACATTCCCTGCAATCTGATCGACTACCTCGTGATCGACCCCGACCAGGCACAAACCACCCAAACCCTATACGACCCGGCCATCAGCGGCGAGACTGCCCGCCCGCTTGGCGATTTCGCGCACATGGACTGGGGACCTGACAAGGTGATCGCGCGCCGCGCCGCGCAAGAGCTTGCCAGCGGCAATGCCGTCAATCTCGGTTTCGGCATTTCGGCCAACGTGCCGCGCATCGTGCTCGAAGCGGGCCGTCACGGCGAGGTCACCTGGGTGATCGAGCAGGGCGCAGTGGGCGGCGTTCCACTGCTGGGATTCGCCTTCGGCTGTTCCGCCAATGCCGACGCGATCATGCCGTCGCCGGCGCAATTCACCTACTTCCAGGGAGGGGGCTTCGACGTCTCCTTGCTGTCGTTCCTGCAGATCGGCAGCGACGGCAGCGTCAATGTGTCCAAACTGCCGGCCCGGCCGTACCTGACCGCAGGGTGCGGCGGCTTCGTCGACATTACCACCCATGCGCGGCGGCTGGTGTTTTGCGGATTCTTCACCGCCGGCGCCACGCTGCAGGTGGAAGGCGGAAAGCTCGCCATCGTCAAGGAAGGGCGCGCGCGCAAGCTGGTCGAAGCGGTCGATCACGTCACCTTCAGCGGGACCATGGCGCGCCGGCGCGGCCAGCAGGTGTTGTATGTCACCGAGCGCTGCGTCATGCAGCTCACCGGCGACGGCATCGAAGTCATCGAGATCGCACCGGGCGTCGATCTGCAGCGCGATGTATTGGCGCTGGCGGACTTCCCGCTGCGGGCCAGTGCCAACCTCAAGAGCATGGATCCGGCACTGTTCAGCCAGGCGCCGATGACACTGCGCTTGCTGGGAGAGTCGCATGACTGATGCGCATGACGGAATCGCCGTGGGCGAAAACGGCGGCATCGTGACCGTCCGGCTGGCGCGCCCGGACAAGCTCAATGCGCTCACCCCGGCCATGCTCGATGCGCTTGAACGGATCGCGCTCGAACTCGACGCCCGCGACGACGTGCGCTGCATCGTGCTCACCGGCGACGGCGCGCGCGCCTTCTGTGTCGGGGCCGACATCACCGTCTGGGCCGCGCTCGCGCCGCTCGATATGTGGCGCCGGTGGGTGCGGCGCGGCCACCGGGTCTTCGATGTGTGGGCCAATCTGCGCGCGCCGGTCATCGCGGCGCTGAACGGCCATGCGCTCGGCGGCGGCCTGGAGCTGGCCGCGGTGGCCGATATCCGGGTCGCCGACCCGGGCGCGCAGTTCGGCTTGCCGGAGGCATCGATCGCCACCTGTCCCGGATGGTCCGGCACGCAGCGCCTCACCCGCCTGATCGGCGCCAGCCGCGTGAAATACCTGGCGCTGACCGGGCGCCGCATCGGCGCGGACGAAGCGTGGCGCCTCGGCCTGGTGCACGAGGTGTCGGCCGCCGGCGATGCGCTGGCCCACGCGCTGGAGCTGGCCGCCGCGGTCGCGCGCCTGGCGCCGGTGTCGCTGCAACTGACCAAGCAGCTGATCAATGCCGCCAATGGCGAAGGCACGGCCGCCGCGCTTGAAGCGCTGGCCGGCGCCGTTGCCGCCGGTACCCGCGATGCCGCCGAAGGGCTGGCCAGCTTTCGGGAAAAGCGCCCCCCCATCTACCATGGAGCATGACATGAACGACAGAGTGCAAAACCTTTATACGCTCGCGCAAGCGGCAAGCCTGCCGGCGCCGTACTACGGGCGGCTATTGATCGACGGCCTGTGGCAGGAAGCCCAGGAGGGGCGCCGCATCGAGCGCTGCAGCCCGGCGCACGCGTTGCCGGTGGCGAGCTACGCCGCCGCCGCAGCGGGCGACGTGCAGCTTGCGGTCGCGGCGGCCAGACGCGCATTTTCCTCCGGGCCATGGCCGAGCATGAAGGGGGGCGAGCGGGCTGCCCTGCTGCTGAAGGTGGCCGATGCGATCGAGGCGCGCCTGGAAGCGCTGGCGCTGCAAGAGGCGCTCGAATCGGGCAAGCCCTTGACGCAGGCACGCGCCGAAGTGGCCGGGTGCGCCGGCCTGTGGCGTTATGCGGCGGCGCTGGCGCGCACCCTGGCCGGGGAAAGCTACAACACCCTGGGCGACGATATGCTGGGCCTGGTACTGCGCCAGCCGATCGGGGTGGTCAGCATGATCACCCCGTGGAATTTCCCCTTATGGATCCTGTGCCAGAAGCTGCCGTTCGCCCTGGCGGCGGGCTGCACGGCGGTGGTCAAGCCGAGCGAACTGACTTCCGGCACCACCCTGATGCTGGGCGAAATCCTGCTGGCGGCGGGCCTGCCGGCCGGCGTCGTCAATATCGTCACCGGTAGCGGCGCTGACGCGGGCCAGGCCATGGTCGAGCATCCCGGGGTCGACATGATTTCGTTCACCGGCTCGACCCGGGTCGGACGCGACATCGGCGCCAGCGCCGGGCGGCAATTGAAGAAGGCGGCGCTGGAACTGGGCGGCAAGAATCCCCAGATCATTTTCCCCGATTGCGATTGGGAGGCGGCGCTCGACGCCGTCGTGTTCGGCGTTTATTTCAATGCCGGCCAATGCTGCAACAGCGGCAGCCGGGTCCTGGTGCACGCCGATATCGCCGAACGGTTTACGGCGGCGGTGATCGAACGGGCCACGTCGGTCCCGGTCGGCGACCCGCTCCATCCGGCGGTCAAGGTTGGCGCCATGGTGAGCCGGCAGCAGCTCGACGGCGTGGTGCGCAGCATCGAAGCGGCACGCGAGGCCGGAGCGCAGCTCGGCCTGGGCGGGGCCGCCTATGCCGGCAGCGCAGGCTTCTATCTGCAGCCGACGGTGTTAAGCGGCGTCACGCCGGCGATGGACCTGGCCCGGGAAGAAGTGTTCGGACCGGTACTGGCGATCCTCGCTTTCCGCGATCTGGATCACGCCATCGAGCTGGCCAACGACACGCTGTACGGCCTGTCGGCGGCGGTCTGGAGCCGCGACATCGATACCTGCCTGAGTGCGGCGCGCCGCATCGATGCCGGCACCATCTGGGTCAACAGCTTCCTCGATGGCTATCCGGAGTTGCCGTTCGGCGGCTTCAAGGCAAGCGGGGTCGGGCGCGAACTGGGGCGCCAGGCGGTCGAGGACTATACCGAAACCAAGACCGTGCAATTGCACATGGGGCCGAGAACCGGCTGGTGGTTGCCGCGCAATTAGCATCCGGCGCTTCGCCCCCGATTGACAACGACAACAACCATTTTCCGACACTGATCATGACAGCAGACATTCACGGCCAAGCCGCAGCGACGGCGTCCCCCAAACGGGCATTCATCTTCGACATGGACGGCACCATCGTCGACAACATGTCCTTCCATACCGCGGCCTGGATCGCGTTCTTCCAGCGGCGCGGCCAGGACATCGACCCGGACGCGTTCTTCCTTGCCACGGCCGGCCGTCACGGCCACGAGGTCATGCGCGCCTATCTTGGCGAGCACCTTCGGGACGCCGAGGTCGAACAGCTGATCTGCGAAAAGGAAGCGCTCTACCGCGATCTGTACGCACCGCACCGCAAGACCGTGGCCGGCTTCGATCAGCTGGTCGCGCTGGCCAGGGCACCCGGCGTGGCCCTGGCCGTGGCCAGCGCCGCGCCCACTGCCAACATCGACTTCACGCTCGATGGACTGGACCTGCGGCGCCATTTCGGTGTCGTCGTCGGCGCAGCCGATGTCGCGCGCGGCAAGCCGAACCCCGACGTATTTCTGCTGGCGGCCGAGCGCTGCGGCGTCGCGCCCGAGCATTGCATCGTGTTCGAGGACGCGCCCCTGGGGGTGGAAGCGGCGCGCCGCGCCGGCATGCGCGCGGTCGCGCTCACGACAACCCTGCCGGCCGCCGCGTTTGACCAGTTCGACAACGTGATCCACATCTCGAACGACTTTTCGGCGCTGTCGATCGATGCGCTGTTGGCCGCATGAGCGGGATGCGCGCCGATCACTTGACGGACGCTGACGTGGTCATCATCGGATCGGGACTGGGCGGTTCTGCCATCGCCTGGTCGCTGGCCCGCTCCGGCGCGCGCGTGCTCATTGTTGAGCGCGGCGGCCACCTGTCGCGCGAGCCGCACAATGCCGATCCCGAGGCGGTATTCCGCGCGCAGCGCTACCGTGCGCAGGAAACCTGGCTTGACGGCCGCGGCAAGCCGTTCCGGCCGGGGCAGTACTACTATGTCGGCGGCCATACGAAATTTTTCGGCACCGCCATGTTCCGTTTCCGGGAGCGCGATTTCGAGGCCACGGAGCACGAAGACGGCACTTCGCCGGCGTGGCCGATCAGCTATGCCGCGCTGGAGCCTTGGTACGGCATGGCCGAGCGGCTGTTCCAGGTGCGTGGCGGCGACGGCGCCGATCCTGGCGAACCGCCGCGCAGTGCCGGCTTCCCTTATCCAGCCATCGCGCATGAGCCGGTGATCGGCCAACTGGCCGGGCGCCTGCGGGCGCAGGGGTCGCAGCCGTTTCCCATGCCCTCGTCGATCCGCCCGCACCAGGGCGCCTGCGTACGCTGCGCCACCTGCGATGCGTTTCCCTGCCGGATCGATGCCAAGGGCGACGCCGAGATCTGCCTGCTGCGGCCGGCCATGGAACACCCGAACGTCACCTTGTGGACCGACAGCGAAGTGGTGCGCCTGGACACCGACGACGCGGGCCAACGCATCGTTGCGGCGCACGTGCGCCGCAACGGACGCCAGGTCCGTGTCACGGCCCGGCTGTTTGTACTGGCAGCCGGTGCGATCAATAGTGCCGCGCTGTTGCTGCGCTCGGCCAATAGCCGTCATCCGTACGGCCTGGCGAACGGTTCCGGGGTAGTGGGGCGCAATTTCATGAACCACAATTGCACCGCGCTGATGGCGTTCGATCCGCGCCGGGTCAACCAGACGCGCTTCCCGAAGACCATGGTGCTCAACGATTTCTACTTCGATGACGGTGCCGGCGGACCGGGGCTGGGGAACCTGCAAATGCTCGGCAAGATTCAACCGGCGATGCTGCGTGGCGCGCTGCCATGGGCGCCCGCAGCGCTGTTGTCGTACCTGGCGCGCCACAGTGTCGACATGTATGCGATGTCGGAAGACCTGCCGCATGCGGAAAGCCGGGTACGCCTGACCCGGGCGGGCCAGATCCAGCTGAACTGGCGGCGCACCAACATGCGGACGCACCGGCGCCTGGTCGAGCGTGCCCGGATCGTGCTGAAACTGGCCGGGTTTGCGCTGGTGCTGAGCCGCCCCTTCGGCGTGGAGACGCCGTCGCACCAGTGCGGCACGATACGCTTCGGCGACGATCCGGCCAGCTCGGCCCTGGACCCGTTTTGCCGCGCGTGGCAGCACGACAATCTGTACGTGGTCGATGCCAGCTTTTTTCCGTCGTCGGCCGCCTTGAATCCGGCCCTGACCATCGCAGCACAGGCGTTGCGGGTCGGGGCCCATCTCAACACCATGTTGCATCGATTTTGATGCCACCCCCTAGCGCTACCGGAGTCGGAACAAGATGAACAGAACACATTCTGCCAAGGCCAGAGGTACGGCCTTGGTCACAGGCGGACGGCGCGGCATCGGCGCGGCGAGCGCGATTGCGCTGGCCAAAGGTGGATTCGACGTTGCCATCAGCGACCTGCGCGAGGATGAGGCCAGCCACGCCGTGCTGGCCGCCATCGAGGCCGCCGGTGGCCGGGCGCTGTTTGTCGGCGCCGATCTGAAAGACGTCGATGCCAGTGTGCGCCTGGCCGATGGCGTGGCAGCCTGGGGCGGAGGGATCGATTGCCTGGTCAATAACGCCGGCATTGGATCGCCGCAGCGCGCGGACTTGCTGGCGTTGGCGCCGGCGGCCTTCGACGAGGTGATCGCCACCAATTTGCGCGGGACGTTTTTTTTGACCCAGGCGGTGGCGCGGCGGATGGCCGACAGCACGCCGCGATGCGCACGCAGCGTCATCACGATCTCCTCGGTCAGCGCCGAACTGGCGTCACCGGAGCGGGGCGAGTACTGCATCTCGAAAGCCGGCCAGGCCATGCTGACCAAGTTGTTCGCCTTGCGTCTGGCCGAGTTGGGGATCGGGGTGTTCGAAGTGCGTCCCGGCGTGATCCGCACCGACATGACGAGCGCCGTCGCGCACAGCTATGAGCAGCGCATCGCAAACGGCCTGGTGCCGCTGCGCCGCTGGGGCGAGCCGGACGACATCGGCCGCGTGGTGGCGGGCCTGGCCGGCGGCGACTTTGGCTTTGCCACCGGCACCGTGGTCCAGGCCGATGGCGGCCTGTCCATTCAGCGTTTGTAGGAAGGACTGGCATGTACGACTATATTATTGTGGGCGGCGGCTCTGCGGGCTGCGTGCTGGCGGCCCGGCTGAGCGAAGATCCGGCGCTGCGTGTGCTGCTGGTGGAGGCCGGCGGCGCCGACCGCCATCCTTTGTTCCGCATGCCGGCCGGCTTTGCCAAGATGACCAAGGGGCGTGGTTCCTGGGGCTGGAAGACGACCGCTCAACGCCACATGAATGGCCGCGTGCTGAACTACACGCAGGCGAAGGTAATCGGCGGCGGCTCGTCGATCAACGCCCAAATCTATACCCGCGGGGCGGCCGCCGATTACGACGAGTGGGCGAACCGGCACGGGGCGAGCGGCTGGGGGTATGAAGACGTATTGCCCTATTTTAAAAAGGCCGAACACAATCAGCGCTTCGCCAATCGCTTTCACGGCTACGGCGGCCCGCTCGGCGTGTCCAATCCGATCAGCCCGTTGCCGATCTGCGAGGCGTTTTTTCAGGCCGGACAAGAGCTGGGCATTCCGTTCAACCCGGATTTCAACGGCGACCGGCAGGACGGTCTGGGCTACTATCAGCTCACCCAGCGCAACGCCTGCCGGTCCTCGACGGCCAGCGCCTACCTGCATCCGGTGCGCGGGCGCGGTAACCTGCACCTGGAATTGAATGTCCAGATCCTGCGCATCGTGATCGAGCAGGGGCGCGCGGTCGGCGTTGAAATGCTGAGGAACGGGTCGCGCACGGCGCAGATCGTGCGTGCCGAACGCGAAGTCGTGGTGTCGTGCGGGGCCATCGGTTCGCCCAAGCTGCTGATGCAGTCCGGCATAGGACCGGCCGACCATTTGCACGCGCTCGGCGTGCCCGTGCTGCACGATCTGCCCGGCGTGGGATCGAACCTGCAGGATCACCTCGATCTGTTCGTGATCGCCGAATGCACGGGCGACCATACCTACGATAAGTACGCCAAGCCGCACTATGCCGCCTGGGCCGGCCTGCAATATCTGCTGCTCAAGAATGGACCGGTCGCTTCCAGCCTGTTCGAAACCGGCGGCTTCTGGTATGCCGATCAGAGCGCGCGTTCGCCCGACATCCAGTTGCATTTGGGCTTGGGCTCCGGCATCGAGGCCGGTGTGTTCAAGATGCGCCATTCCGGGGTCACGCTCAACTCGGCCTTTTTACGGCCCCGTTCGCGCGGCACGGTACGCCTTGCCAGCGCCGATCCCATGGCGGCGCCGCTGATCGATCCTAATTATTGGGACGATCCGTACGACCGCGCCATGTCGATCGAGGGATTGAAGCTGGCGCGCGAGCTGCTCGGACAGGCGGCCATGAAGCGCTATGTGCGCAAGGAAGTGCTGCCCGGCGGCGAGCGCGCTTCGGACGCGGACCTGTTCGCGTATGCCTGCGCCAATGCCAAGACCGACCATCATCCGGCCGGCACCTGCCGCATGGGGAGCGACGCGCACGCCGTCCTCAGTCCCGATTTGCGGGTGCGCGGCATCGAGGGCCTGCGGGTGGTCGATGCCTCCGTCATGCCGCGCGTTAGCAGCAGCAATACCAACGCACCGACCATCATGATCGCCGAAAAGGGCGCCGACCACATTCTCGGAAAACTTTGACAAGGAACTGCGATGAACCTGATTTTGCCCCGCAGCGACGGCGCGCTCGAGCCGTATTACATGACGCACAAGGAGCCGCCCGCGACCCTGCCGGCGACGCCGTTCAACAGGGTCGCGTACGCCGCGGCCCATGTGGTCATCGATCCGATGCGGCCGCACGATCCCTGGGATGGCTCGGCCGCGATCGACTGGGAGGCGACGCTGGGCTTTCGCGAATACCTGTGGAGCCTCGGCTTCAAGGTGGCCGAAGCGATGGATACGGCGCAGCGCGGCCTGGGCCTGGACTGGCCGGTGGCGCGCGAGCTGATCAAGCGCAGCCTGCGCCATGCGCGCAGCATTCCGGGGGCCGACCTGGCATGCGGGGCCGGCACCGACCAGCTGGTGCTCACCCCCGCGAGCACGCTCGACGACGTCATCGCGGCCTATCGGGAGCAGTTCGAAGCGGTGGAAAGCGAAGGCGGCAGGGCCATCATGATGGCCAGCCGTGCGCTGTGCACGCTGGCACGCAATGCCGATGATTACCTGCACGTCTATGACCGCATCCTGGGCGAGGTACGCGGGCCGGTTGTGCTGCATTGGCTGGGAGCGATGTTCGATCCGGCGCTGGCCGGTTACTGGGGCGCGCGCGATGTGCCGGCCGCCATGCAGACGGTGCTGGAAATCATCCGGCGCCATCGGAGCAAGATCGAGGGCATCAAGATTTCCTTGCTGGACACCCGCTGGGAGAGCGCAGTGCGCGAGCGCCTGCCTGAAGGGGTGAGGATGTACACCGGCGACGACTTCAATTACGGGGAACTGATTGCCGGCGACGGCGTGCACCATTCGCATGCGCTGCTGGGCATCTTCGATCCGATTGCGCCGGTCGCCGCACGCGCGCTCCACGCGTTGGCCAGCGGCGATGGCGCCAGCTATCACGCCCTGATGACGCCGACCGTGGCACTGTCGCGCGAGATTTTCCGGGCGCCGACCCGCCATTACAAGGCCGGTGTCGTGTTCCTGGCCTGGCTGAACGGCCACCAGGAGCATTTCTCGATGCTGGCAGGGCTGCAGTCGGCGCGCTCGGTGGCGCACTACGCCGCCGTGTTCCGGCTCGCCGACGCCGCCGGCGTGCTGATACAACCGGAGCTGGCAATATTGCGCATGCGCGAATTTTTGAAGGTCCATGCCGGAATCGGAACCTTTCGATTATTTTTTCGAAAACATCATGACGCCTCGCACAATTTTGCTTGATCTGTTTCAATCGGCCGTCGCCGCGGCACAAGTGTCGCACCGCATGGCGGACGTGCTTCCGCCACTGCCGCGCGGCAGGACGGTGGTGATCGGTGCCGGCAAGGCCGCCGCGCAAATGGCGGCACAACTCGAAGCCTTGTGGACCGGCCCGCTGGAAGGGGTGGTCGTCACGCGTTATGGGCATGCGGTGCCATGCCGCCATATCCGCGTGTTGGAAGCGGCCCACCCGTATCCGGATGAAAACGGGATTGCCGCGGCGCGCGCGATCCGGCGCCAGCTCGCTGGCCTGACTGCCGATGATCTGGTGATCAGTTTAATGTCCGGCGGCGGTTCGGCATTGCTGGTGGAACCCGTACCCGGCATCAGCCTGGCCGACAAGCAGCAATTGACGCGTGACCTGTTTCAGGCCGGCGCGACGATTCGCGAACTCAATCGTATCCGGCAGGCGCTCTCGCAGATCAAGGGTGGGCGGCTGGCGGCGGCGGCATGGCCGGCCCAGGTGGTGACGCTGGCAATCTCGGATGTGCCGGGTGACGATCCAGCCTTGGTCGCCTCCGGGCCGACGGTGCCGCCATCGCTCGATGACGAGCCGATCATGGCCATGATCGAGCGCCTGGGCGTGCGACCGCCGGCCCATGTGAGCCGGGCATTGCGCGCGGCCAGCATGCTGCAGCACGACTATTCCCACTGCCGCACCGAACTCATTGCCACCCCGATGCAGAGCCTGCAGGCCGCAGCCGCGCGTGCCCGGCAATTGGGTTACACGCCGCTGATTCTGAGCGATTGCATCGAGGGCGAAGCACGCGAGGTCGCCGAAGTTCACGCCGGCATCGCCTTGTCGGCAATGCGCTCGGGCGAGCCGCTGGCGCGGCCGGCGGTGCTGCTGTCAGGCGGCGAAACCAAGGTGACATTCGGCGCCGCCGAACCGGGGAAGGGCGGCCGTAACGTCGAGTTTCTGCTTGCCTTGGGCCTGGCCTTGCGCGGCGCGCCATCGATCCATGCCATTGCCTGCGACACGGATGGAATCGACGGCAGCGAGGATAATGCCGGCGCGCTCTGGCTGGCCGACAGTCAGGCCAGAGCGCGCCACGGCGGCATCGATCTGCGTCACTATCTGGACCGGCACGATGCCTACACCGCCTTTGCGCGCTTGGGCGATCTGGTCGTCACCGGCCCCACCCATACAATGTCAACGATTTCCGCGCGATCCTGATTGGCTGAGCGGGAGGCCGGGAGTGCTGCCGGACTTAATCGAAGGCCAGCAATGCCGCATCGTGACCAAGCCGGCGCGCCAGCACATCGACGATCAGCGCATGGTCTTCGCGCTGGGGCAAGCCGGAGACAGTGATGGAGCCGACATGGCCGGCATGCACGACCCGGATGGGGAAGCTGCCACCGTGGGAGGCGAAATCACGGGCCGGCAGCCCCATCGTTTCCTCGACGGCGACGCCGGCCAGACGGTTCTCCAGGCCGACCGCATAGGAACTTCGCCGCAGTAACTCGACGACGTTGCGCTTTCGCCGGGCCCAATCCGCGTTCGCCGGCGCGGTACCCGGCATCGCATGGAAGAACAGAATTTCCTCGCCGCGCCGAATGTCGATTGTGACCGCGGCGCCAGCGGCCAATGCGGCCGCGCGCAGGGCGACGCCGATCTCCCATGCGGTCGATGCGTCGAAGTGTGGAAATACCAGTGCCGCTTCCTGTTGCACCACCTTCTGCAGGTGCTGTTCAAGTTCCATGCTTACGTCCTTAGTCTGTGCGCAGCGGTCCGCTGGTCTCGCGTACCACCATTTTCGGGGTGGCGAGATAGTGGATGGGCGGGCTTGCCGGTTCGCCGCTGTTTATCCGGCGCAGCAAAATGCGGCTGGCAATCTCGCCCAGATGGGATGGGCCGACCGAGATGGTGCTCAGCGGCGGCGCACTATGTGCGGCCGCGCCGATATCGTCGAAGCCGACGACCGCGAGGTCGCGCCCGGCGCGCTTTCCGAGCGTATCGAGTTCGCTCAGGACACCGAGCGCCACGGCGTCGTTGTAGCACACGACCGCAGTGGGCCGCGGATGGGCCGCACCGAGCAGCGCGACGGCCTGGCGCCCGCCGCTCGCCGTAATCGGCACGTCCAGCATCCAGTTCTTGTCGACCGGCAGCGATGCCGCATGCATGGCCTCCAGATATCCCTGGACCCGCTGCGCCGATACGATCGTGCCGAGCCTGCGGCCGACAAAGGCGATGTGGCGATGGCCAAGATCGATCAGGTGCCGGGTCGCGCTATGCATGCCGGCGACATTGTCGCAGCCCACGAAGTCGCCCTCATCGTGACCCAGCGAGCGCATGACCGTGACCAGCGGAATCGACCAGGCTTTGAGTTCGGCAGGCAAGGTGGGCGGCGTACCGGCGGCAGGACACAGGATGATGCCGGCGGCATTGTGCTCGCGCATCGAGTTCAGTACTTTGTTCTGGATATCGAGACGCTCGGAGGTGTGCGCCATCAGTGTCAGATAACCGGCTTCGAGCAGGACCCGTTCGGCGCCGACGAGCATCTCCACGAAAAACGGATTGTCCATGTCATGGATCAGCATGCCCACAATATTGCTGGTCTTTTGACGCAGGCTGGCCGCGCTGCGATTGTAGACGTAACCGAGCTCCCGGGCGGCCTTCCATACCTTGGCGGCAGTCTCCGGTTTGATCAGTGGACTATGCTTGAGCGCCATCGCCACCGTCGATTTTGAGAGCTCGGCAACGCGCGCGATATCGATGATTGTCGGTTTGGACTTGGGAGTGGCGGAGCGTGGCATGGGCCGATTGTTCAGAAGATAACGCCGGGCAAATCATACCAGACTTTCGATGCATTGGAACGATGCAAAGCACGGCGCCGGGCGGCACGCCATTGAACCGGCGCCGGTGCGCGCGCCGCGGCGCACGGGCACCGGTCCCGCCCCTGAAAACGCCACGGCCGTCCAACGCGGGGTCAGTACCCCAGTACGAAGCGCTCGCCCAGTGCTGTGCGGCGCTCCTCGGCAAGGCCCCTGCGCTGGTCAGGCGCAAGCGCGGCAAGTTGTTCCAGCGTCGCCAAGCACTCGGCGCGGAACTTCTGGGTTTCATTGCCGCCGACGTTGGCGCCGCCGAGCAGCTTGCTGAACTGCTCGTCGTTCTTCATCGATGCAATGAGCGACGACATGTCGTGCCGCATGGTGGCGTGCTTTGCAGTCGGCTTGATCTCGATCGCATCGCGCCCCTCGATCGCAGCTTGCAGCGCGGGCACGATCACTTTGGCCAGGCGCCGCATGGACTTGGTGTCGGGCGACCGCGCCAGTTCGCTGCCAAGCGCCAGAAGCTGGGTTTCCCTGGCCGTCATCTCGCCACCGTCCATCAAATCCACGATATGTTGGGTGTTGGTGCTGCTGTTTTCGATGGATTGGACAATACCTGACGCATCACCGGTCAGCTGCGCCGTCTTCGTGCGGTTCTGCACCATTTGGTCCAGTTTATCGAGCAGCGATGCGCCATCGCTGGCGACCTCGATCTTGTCACCTAACAGATTTTTCATGGTGACCGCGTTTGCCTCCTGCTCATGCTGCCCGTCAACAGGCATGAGCAACAACTTCCCCTGGAAGCCGTTTTCCAGCAGGTAATGGAGTTCGCTGGTGGTTCCATAACCCGCATTCATGGCGCCGTCGGCGTTGGCGGCGTACATCATGTGCAGGGGGTTGCCGCTCGCGCCACTGTTGAGCGCGCCGGCGCCGCACACCACGAAGAGCGTGTTCTCAAAAGCCGGGTTTTGGTCCCGGATCTGTTGCTTGATCCGTGCGCCGACGCTCTGCGTGTATTCGTTCACATACAGATAGAACGCTCCATCAAGGTCGCGCGCTTGCTTGCCGTCGGCCACGATGATGCCTGCCGTCGTCGTTGCAGCCGGGTCCAGACTGTTGCGTTTCGCATGCGCCATCAGATACGCGACCGCCTTCTCGCGTACTGCGCGCACCGGTGTCTCCGGCGTAACGGAAAGTTGCGTGAGGGTTTGGCGCATCGCGCCGAGCGGGTTGACGCTTCCGTGGTATTCGATCACGCCGATTTTTCCTGGCATTGCTTCGCCGATGGCTTTGGAGAGGTAAGCCGGGTGCTTGCCGCCATGATCGACGTCCAGGAGGGTGGCGTGGTTTCCCATTTCGATGATCTGCTTTGCCGGTATCCCGGCCGCGAGCGCGCCCTTGACGGTGTAAACGCCCATATCGCTCAAGACGTGGAACTTGTTCGGATCGCCTCCAGCCTGAACCATTTGCTTCATGATCTCGTTGGCGGAAAAGCCCGTGGCAGGTCCATGCAAGATGGTGTTGACCGTCGGCGTGGGCGTACCGCGCTTGGGCTTATGGACGAAGTTTTCCAAGATGGCCGGGTTGTCCGATGAACCGGTTTTCGTGTACAGGCCGGTGATCGTCTTGTCTCCCTGTGCAACGACCACGTCGATACCCTTGTCCGCGAAGATTTTTAGATATTTCTTGAGCGTCTTTTCTGCCGCACCCTTGTCGTGTGGCCACTGCTCCGGAAGCGCGATACAAACCAGCTCATGCGGCCCGATGACGCCTTTGTCGACTGCGGCTACCATGGGATCGAGAGAGCGGGCGGTATGGCCGCCGCCGGTGGAGGAATAGGCCAGGACCCTGACTTTGGGCGCGCGCGCGAACTGTTCCTTTTCCTGCGCTGAAAACACTTCTGGTGCTCCGGATTCGGCTGTCGAAGCTGTCCCGCCCAACATACGCAATTTCGCCAGCGCGGCGCTTTGCGGCCTTGAGCTGGAAGGACCCGCCGGTCGCTGCCGGGATTGTAACGGCGCCGCCGCTGCGGTTCTGGCATTTGAGGTACCTGCATCAGTCGACTTGTTGATGGCCGGCGGCACGACAGGCTGCTGGAAGGATGGTGGGGCGGACTGATTTTGTATGCGTGTCATGATCTACCAATGGAATGTACAGACTGTTGGTAGGCAAATAGACATGGTTAGTTCAATTTGACACTTTTTGTTACTAAGGACCTACTGAAGATGCTCCGGCGTATTTTCTGATCCAGACGGTGAGCTGCCGGGACCGGCCGTTTCGGGACGACCAGAACAAAACCACGGCCGTGCTGGAAGGGGGAAGCTCGCATGGCTGGCGCCTATGCCGATCGTGCCAGGCCGGCCGCTTGATCTGCTGAGATGGCTAACTTTTTGCCGTTGCAGGTCCAGCCCGGGCGCTGCCTTGCACAGGCGGCCGTTGCGGCGTCGATCGAGCTTAATAGCACCTGTCTTCGGCGGCGCTCACTCATT
>CBFGOU010000029.1:0-16867 GCA_965650445.1 uncultured Oxalobacteraceae bacterium
GGCCAGGGTCCAGCTTTTCGAAAACGTCATCAGCGCGCCGGCCAGGCCGAGCAGCTGCTCGAACAGGCGTTCCGGATGCAGTGCCTGATGATGGAAGTAGTGGCTCAGCGAGGCATACGCCGAACTGGCCGTGTGCAGCAGCCAGAACGAGGACATGTCGCCGGAGCGGTATTCGATCACGTTGCGGCTCGGCTCCCGATGGTGGCCGTACAGCGCGCTGACCTTGGCCTGCAGGGCGTCGAGCAGGCGGCGCAGTTGCAGGGACAGGGTGGGCGCCGACTTGACCGACAGGCTGGGCGGCACAAAGGCCGGGTCGAGCTCAAAGCCGCCGGTGGCCACGCGGCGCAGGCGCAGCAACGGGAAGTGCACGTAGGAGTCGCGCGGCTCGAATTCGGACACCAGCCGCACGGTCTTCTTCAGGTACGCCAGCTGCGCTTGCGCGGCCTGGGTGAACAGGTCCGGCGTGTCGGTGTTGGTCTGAACGAAGCGGGCGCCGTTGGCCTGCTGGCCGGGCGCGGCGAAGTTCCCGCCGAACGGCTTGAAGGCGGGCAGCGCCGCGTAGTAGGTCACGCTTTGCTGCGATTGCAGCATGCCGCTCAGGTCCACCGGGTCGGGCAGCGCGTCGGCGCCGGGCGCCGCGATCAACTCGCCGTCCTGGAAGCGCAGCGACAGGTCGAGCACGCGCAGCACGTTGTTGGCCAACGCGTCGCGATCCACCTGTAGCGAATGCACTCCCCACGCGTAAGGGTGCAGCGTCTTGACGCTCTCGTTGAGCCGGTGCTCGTGGTACTGGTCCTGCTGCTGGAAGTGCTGGGGACGGAGGAACAGCCCCTCGCCCCAAAGAACTTTACTTGTCATGCTCGTTGCATCCCGTTGACTTGATTCAGATGGTTAATTAGTGGAACAATAACATTTCTAAAGACCTAACGGGTAATCAATCGTGCGCGTAGCAGAAAGTGAGAATGTGTGATTTTCAATTGAGCGCAACAAAAGTTTGAATTTCTGATAAGGTTGCGGCATTCGTAAAAAATTACAAATTGAACAATTACTTTTCGATATCGTTTTTGAGGACTGCATGACCACCATGACCCACCTGCTGCGCCTGTGCGCAGCCGCCGCCCTGGCTGCCACGCTGAGCGCGTGCGGCACCACCACCCCAACCGTACCGCCGGCACCGAAACTGCAGGATCTGCTGTCCGAGGCCAGCCAGGCCGCCGCCGGCGGCAACAAGGAAAAGGCCATCACGCTATGGAAGCAGGGCGCCGCCGTCGCCCCCGCCGACAAGACGCCGTGGACCCACATCGCCCAAACCCGCTACGAGTCCGGCCAATACGGCGATGCCATCCTGGCCGCCCAGGAAGTGCTGGTGCGCGACCCCAACGACAAGCTGGCCAACAGCATCATCGCCATCAGCGGCCTGCGCCTGTCGACCCGCGCGCTCGGCGATTTGAGCCGCCAGAACAATCTGTCCGGTTCCTTGCGGACGGAATCGCAGGATCTCGCCAAGCTGCTGCGCGAGAGTCTCGGCGAAACGGTGCTGGTGCCGCCTCCCCAGCCGCCGCGCGAAACGGCGACCCGCAGCACCCGCAGCGCCAGGAAGGCGGCCGCCAGGAGCGCCAGCGGCGACGATGCCAGCGCCGATCCGTTCCGCGCGCTGAAGTAATCCCATTTCGATTCCAGCCAAGAGAGGAAAACCATGTCCAAATCAGAGAGTGTTCAAAAGCGCCTGCAAAAGGTGCGTCCACCGCGCGTGCAGATGACTTATGACGTCGAGATCGGCGATGCGATCGAGAGCAAGGAGCTGCCGTTCGTGATGGGCGTCGTCGGCGACTTCGGCGGCAATTCGGAAGTCGAGCAGAAGCGCCTCAAGGAGCGCAAGTTCGTCAGCGTCGACCGCGACAACTTCGATGAAGTGATGAAGGGCGTCGAGCCGCGCGCCAGGTTCAACGTCGAGAACACCCTGGACGACAACGCCAGCAGCTTCGGGGTCGACCTGACCTTCAAGTCGCTCGACGATTTCCGTCCGGAGTCGGTGGTGCAGCAGGTCGAGCCGCTGCGCAAACTGCTCGAAGCACGCACCAAGCTGGCCGACCTGCGCAACAAGCTGGCCGGGAACGACAAGCTCGAAGACATCCTCAACGACGTTTTGAACAGCACCGAAAAGCTGGCCGAGCTGGGCCAGCAAGCCAACGCCAAGAAAGACTGATCTCATGTCCGCTCAACTGAACCCCGCCGGCGGCGCCGCCGCAACCCAGGAATTCGCCTTGCTCGATCAGATCGTCGAACAGAGCAAGGTTGCCAAGTCTAGCGTGGAGCATGCGCGCGCCAAGGACCTGATCTCGGAACTGGTCAGCCAGGTCATGGAAGGCACCGTGGTGGTGTCCGACAACCTGGCCGCCACCATCGACGCCCGCGTGGCGGAACTGGACCGCATGATCTCGGCCCAGCTGTCGGCGGTGATGCACGCGCCCGAATTCCAGAAGCTCGAATCCAGCTGGACAGGCCTGAATTACCTGGTCAAGAACAGCTCCACCAGCCAGAACCTGAAGATCAAGATGCTCAACGCGACCAAGAAGGAACTGGTCAAGGACTTCCAGAGCGCGCTCGAATTCGATCAGAGCACGATGTTCAAGAAGGTCTACGAGGAAGAATTCGGCACCTTCGGCGGCGCCCCGTTCGGCGCCCTGATCGGCGACTACGAAATCACCCGCCAGCCCGAAGACATGTACTTCATCGAGCAGATGTCGCATATCGCCGCAGCCGCGCACGCGCCCTTCATTTCGGCCGCCTCGCCCGAGCTGTTCGGCCTGGAGACCTACAGCGACCTGGGCAAGCCGCGCGACCTGTCGAAGGTGTTCGACACCATCGAATACGCCAAGTGGAAGTCGTTCCGCGAATCCGAGGACGCGCGCTACGTCGGCCTGACCCTGCCGCGCTTCCTTGGCCGCCTGCCGTTCAATCCGGCGGACGGCGCGGTCACGGAAGGCTTCAATTTCGTCGAGGACGTCGATGGCACCGACCATCACAAGTACCTGTGGTGTAACGCCGCCTACGCGTTCGGCACCAAGCTGACCGGCGCGTTCGAAGACTTCGGCTGGTGCGCGGCGATCCGCGGCGTGGAAGGCGGCGGCCTGGTCGAAGACCTGCCGACCCACACCTTCAAGACCGACGAAGGTGAAGTCGCGCTCAAGTGCCCGACCGAGATCGCCATCACCGACCGGCGCGAAAAGGAGTTGAGCGACCTCGGTTTCATCTCGCTGGTGCACTGCAAGAACACCGACTACGCCGCCTTCTTCGGGGCGCAGTCGGCGCAGAAGGCCAAGAAGTACAACTCCGAGGCGGCCAATGCCAACGCGGTGCTGTCGGCCCAGCTGCAGTACATCTTCGCGGTGTCGCGCATCGCCCACTACATGAAGGCCATGATGCGCGACAAAATCGGCAGCTTCGCCGCCGCATCCAATGTCGAGGACTTCCTGAACCGCTGGCTGACCCAGTACGTTCTGCTGGACGACAACGCCAGCCAGGAACAGAAGGCCCAGTTTCCGCTGCGCGAAGCCTCGGTCCAGGTGTCCGAAGTGCCGGGCCGCCCGGGCGTGTACCGCGCGGTGTCCTTCCTGCGCCCCCATTTCCAGCTCGACGAGCTGTCCGTTTCACTCCGACTGGTCGCGGAGCTACCTGCATCGACCAAATCGTAACCCCCCTAAACCACTGAAAGGAACACAATGGCAATCGACGTCTACCTCCAAATCGACGGCATCAAAGGCGAGTCCGCCGATTCCAGCCACAAGGACTGGATTGAAGTCAAATCGGTCAACTGGGAAGTGCTGCAGCCAAAATCGGCAACCGCATCGACCGGCGGCGGCCACACCGCCGAGCGTACCGAGCACCGCGACATCGTGCTCTCGAAGCTGGCCGACCTGGCGACGCCACTCCTGCTGCAGAACTGCTCGTCGGGCAAGACCCTGCCGAAGGCGAAGATCGAATTCCTGCGCGCCGATGGCCAGGGCGACCGTGTGAAGTACTTCGAAATCGAACTGGAAAATGTCCTGATCAGCAGCGTTTCGCCAGCTGTGCAGCCAGGCGACATCCTGACCGAAGACGTATCGCTGAAGTATTCCAAGGTCAAATGGAAGTACACCCAACAGAAAGTCGGCGGCGGTTCGGGTGGTAACACCTCGGGCGGCTGGGATCTGTCGACCAACCGTACCGTTTAATCGATTCGCAAAGAGGCGCTGATGAAGGGTTTTACGCCTGGACTATTCGACCGGCTGATGAACGTGCCGGTCCATGGCGCCTCAAGCGGAACGGTGACTCGCCTGTCGATCGAGGACTTGAAGGACTCGGTCGCGCGCGACCTGGAAGCACTGCTTAACACGCGCACCGCCATTCCGGAGCTCCTGCTGAAGGAGTATCCGGAATGCGGGCGATCGCTGGTGACGTACGGCCTGCAGGATTTCGCCGGCCGCTCGCTCTCCAGCCCCAACGACCGCGCGCATATCTGCGCCTGTCTGGAAAAGGCCATCGCGCGCCACGAACCGCGCCTGCAAAACGTGCGCGCCTCGCTGGAAGTGCGCGACGACGCCATCAACTGCCTCAATTTCGCGATCACAGCGCTGCTGGTGGTCAGCCGGAGCCAGGAGCCGGTCAACTTCGACGCCGTCCTGCAGCCTTCGAGCCTGCACTACACCATCAGCAAAGCGCGCCGTGCCGCGCTTGTCGGAGCCTGAGCTTGGAACAGCTATTACCGTATTACGAACGCGAACTGGGATTCCTGCGCCGCTACTCGCGCGAATTCTCGGAGCGTTACCCGAAGATCGCCGGCCGCCTGCTGATCGGCGGCGAGGTGTGCGAAGACCCGCACATCGAACGCATGATCGAATCGTTTGCGCTGCTCAATTCGCGCATCGCCAAACGGCTCGACGACGACTATCCCGAATTCACCGAAGCCCTGTTCGAGGTGCTGTATCCGCACTATCTGCGCCCATTTCCATCGTGCTCGATCGCGCACATGGACTTCGCCGGCGGCGCGGCCCAGCTGACCAGCGCCAGTGTCATGCCGCGCGGTACCCAGCTGAACACCAAGGTCCTGCGCGGCGGATCCTGCACCTTCCGCACCGCCTATCCGGTGACGGTGGCGCCGCTGGCGCTCACCGGCGCGGCGTTCGCCCCCATCATCGATCCGCCCGAAGCGGTGCGCGCGCCACCCGGCGCCACCTCCAGCATCAGCATCACGATTGCCTGCACCGGGGAGGCGACGATCGCCCAGCTTGGCGTGGCCAAACTGCGCGTCTTCCTCGACGGCGAACCGTCCTTCTGCGCGGCCTTGCGCGACGCGCTGTTCATGCGCACCGTGGCCGCCTACGCCGAGGCAGACAACAACGGCCGCTGGAGCCAGCTGCCCGCCAGTCCGGTGGCTGCGGTCGGTTTCGACGACGACGACGCGCTGATCGATTTTTCGGCACGCTCCCACACCGCCTACCGGCTGCTGACCGAATACTTCTGCTTTCCCGAGAAGTTCAATTTCATCGACATCGACCTGAAGGCGATGGGCGCGCTGCTGCCGATGGGTGCGCGCACCATCACGCTGCACCTGGCGCTGTCGGGCATGCGCACCGACTCGAACAGCGCGCGCATCCTCGGCACGCTCTCGACCAACAACATGCTGCTCGGTTGCACGCCGGTGGTCAATCTGTTCCGCCAGCGCGGCGACCCGATCCTGCTGACCCACACCAAGGCCAGCTACACGATCCTGGCCGACGCCCGCCGTGCTTACGCATACGAGGTGCAATCGATCGACTCGGTCAAGATGGTGCGCCAGACGCCGCAGGGCGAATCGGTGGTGGAGTTCCGTCCATTTTATTCGCTGCGGCACGGGCAGACACCGGAGGGCAGCGGGCATTACTGGGTCATGCGGCGCGACGAGGCCATCGCCGAGCGCAGCCCCGGCTACGAAACCGAAATCACCATCGTCGACATCGACTTCGATCCGGCCGAGGTGGAAACCGACACCCTGAGCATCGAGCTGACCTGCACCAACCGCGACATGCCGTCCACGCTGACCTACGGCCAGCCCGACGGCGACCTGTTTCTCGAAGGTGGCTCCAACATCAAGAGCATCACCTTCCTGCGCAAACCGACGCCGCCGCAGCGCTTCGAACGCGGCCGCGGCGCGCACTGGCGCCTGATTTCGCACCTGTCGCTGAACCATCTGTCGCTGACCGACGGCGGGCTGGACGCCTTCCGCGAAATGCTGACCCTGTACGATCTGCCACGCTCGCCGTCATCGCAGCGCCAGATCGGCGGCCTGACCGGCATCGAACACAAGGCCACCACCGCCTGGCTGCAGGGCAATCCGTTCGCCTGCCTGGTGCGCGGCATGGAAGTGCGCCTGACGATTGACGAAGAAGCTTTCGTCGGCAGCGGCATTCAAGCGTTCGCCCACATCGTCGAACGCTTTCTGGGCCTGTACGTGCATGCCAAAAGCTTCGCCCAGCTGGTGATCGTATCGAACAAATCCGGAGAAGAGCTATTGAAATGTACGCCACGAAGCGGCGATTTGAGCCTGCTGTAATCGAGCGCCTGTTCGCGCAGCCGCACCGCTTCGAGTACTTCCAGGCGGTGCGCATGCTCGAACTTTGGCTGAAGCGCCACGGTGCCGTCACGGAAGGGGCGGTCGCCAACTTCCTGCGCTTTCAAAATTCCACCTCGCTGAACTTCCCCGCGAGCCAGCTGGAAGCGCTGCAAACCGAACCGCGCGACCTCAAGCGCGACAGCCGCTCGCTGGGCGAAGCGCTGCGCAACGCCACCTTGCGCTATGTGCGCATCACGCCATCGTTCATGGGGCTGCTGGGTGCCAACGGCGCGCTGCCGGCTCACTACACCGAACGCATCGCGGCCCACGTCCTGTACGACAAGGACGAAGGCCCGCGCGCCTTCCTCGACACCTTCTCCAACCGCTCGCTGGCGCTGTTCTATGAAGCCTGGCGCAAGTACCGGCTGGAGCTGAAGTACCAGATCGACGGCAAGGACAGCTTCCTGCCGCTGCTGCTGTCGCTGGCGGGACTGGGCAACGAGTCGCTGCGCCGGCGCCTGGCCGACGACGACGGCGGCCAGGTGCTCGACGAATCGATGGGCTACTTCGCCGCCTCGATGCGGCACCGGCCTGCCTCAAGCGTGCAGATTGCGCGCGTGCTGTCCGACTACTTCGGCGAAAAGATCGGTACCGAACAATTTGTCGGCTGCTGGTACGACGTGCCGGTTTCGCAGCAAACCCGCCTGGGCGAAGCCAACGCCATGCTGGGCGCCGGCGCCATGGCCGGCGGGCGCGTGTGGCAGCGCGACCTGCGCATGCGCGTGATCGTCGGTCCGCTCAAGCGTGAGCGCTTCGACGCCTTTCTGCCGGGCGGGAAGGCGGCGCGCGCGCTCAAGAGCATGCTGACCATGTTCACCGGCGTAGCGCTCGAATACGAAGTGCAGCTGGTGCTGTGCGCCGCCGACGTGCACGGCGCCGCGCTGGAAGAACAGCGCAGTGGCGGGCGGCTCGGCTGGGACACCTTTCTTCTGACCGGCGGCGAGGCACGCGACCGCAGCGACGTGCGCTACGACATCCACGCACTGTAACGACTTCAACATTCACAACAAGGAAAATGGAATGAGCATCAACCTCAAAACGCTGATCGGCAAACTGAACGAGACCAGCCGCACTGCCGCCACGCGCGCGGCCAGCATCTGCGTCTCGCTGGGACAGTATGAGGTCGATCTCGAGCACCTGTTCCTGGCGCTGCTGGAGCAGCCCAAAAGCGACTTCGCGATCATCGCCCGCCAATGCGGCATCAGCGCCGGCATGCTGGAAGCGGACCTGCAGGCCGAGGTGGCGCGGTTCAAGAGCGGCAACTCGCGTACGCCGGTGTTTTCGGCGCGCCTGCCCAAGCTGTTCGAAAATGCCTGGCTGATCGCCTCGCTGGACATCGGCTCCGGCCGCGCCATCGAAATCCGCAGCGGCCATCTGCTGCAGGCGCTGCTGACCGATCCGGAACTGTCGCAGCTGGCCTACCGTGGTTCCAGGCTGTTCGACAAGTTCGATGTCGATCAGATCAAGCACAATCTGGACAAGATCGCCGCCGGTTCGCAGGAAGCCGTGCCGGCGCAGCCAGCGCCTTCGCAGCAGGGCGGCGACCCGGTCGGCGAGCTCGAATCCAAGGCCGCGTCCAAGACTCCGGCGCTGGACCAGTTCACCACCAACCTGACTCAGCGTGCGCGCGACGGCAAGGTCGACCCGGTGATCGGGCGCGATACCGAGATCCGCCAGGCCATCGATATCCTGATGCGGCGGCGCCAGAACAATCCCATTCTTACCGGTGAGGCGGGCGTCGGCAAGACTGCCGTGGTGGAAGGGCTGGCGCTGCGCATCGCGCAGAACGACGTGCCCGACGTGCTCAAGGGCGTCGAGATCCACACCCTGGACATGGGACTGCTGCAGGCCGGCGCCTCGGTCAAGGGCGAGTTCGAAAACCGCCTGAAGAACGTCATCGACGAAGTCAAAAAAAGCCCGCACGCGATCATCCTGTTCATCGACGAAGCGCACACCATGATCGGCGCGGGCGGACAGGCTGGCCAGAACGACGCGGCCAATCTGCTCAAGCCGGCGCTGGCGCGCGGCGAACTGCGCACCATTGCCGCCACCACCTGGGGCGAGTACAAGAAGTATTTTGAGAAGGACGCGGCGCTGGCGCGGCGCTTCCAGGTGATCAAGGTCGAGGAACCGAGCGAGGAGCTGGCCTGCGCCATGCTGCGCGGGATGGCGCCGCTGATGGAAAAGCACTTCGGCGTGCGCGTGTACGACGAGGCGATTACCGAGGCCGTGCGGCTGTCGCACCGCTACATCATGGGCCGCCAGCTGCCGGACAAAGCCATCAGCGTGCTCGATACGGCATGCGCCAAGGTGGCGCTGGGCCAGAACGCTACTCCAGCCCAGATCGAAAGCCTGGCACGCAAGCTTGAACGCATCGACGCCGAGGCCAGCGCCCTCAAGCGCGAGCAGACGTCGGGCGCCGGTCATGGCGCGCGCCTTGCCGACCTTGAGGCCGAGCGCCTTGCCGCGGCCGAGCGGCATGCGAGTCTGTCCGAGCGCTGGGAACAGGAAAAGGTACTGAGCGAGCAGATCATGCAGGGACGCCGATCGCTGGAAGAAGCGGGCGAGGGCGGTGCCGGTGCCGGCAAGGACGTTCAGGCGCTGGTGGCGGAGCTGCGCGCGCTGCAGGGCGAAGCGCCGATGGTGCCAGTGCAGGTCGATGGACACGTCGTGGCGGAAATCGTCGCCGGCTGGACCGGCATCCCGCTCGGGAAGATGGTCAAGGACGAAATCAAAACAGTGTTGAATCTGAAGGATCTGCTGGAAGAGCGCGTGATCGGGCAGCCGTACGCGATCGAGGCGGTGGCCCAGCGCGTGCGCACTTCGCGCGCCAACCTGGATGATCCAAACAAGCCGAAGGGCGTGTTCCTGTTTGTCGGTCCGTCCGGCATCGGCAAGACCGAGACCGCGCTGGCGCTGGCCGATGTGCTGTACGGCGGCGAGCGCAAGCTTATTACCATCAACATGAGCGAGTATCAGGAGGCGCATAGCGTGTCGGGCCTGAAGGGCTCGCCGCCGGGCTACGTGGGCTACGGCGAGGGCGGTGTGCTGACCGAGGCGGTGCGGCGCAACCCCTACAGCGTGGTGCTGCTCGATGAAGTCGAGAAGGCCCATCCGGACGTGATGGAGCTGTTCTTCCAGGTGTTCGACAAGGGCGTGATGGACGACGCCGAGGGGCGCGAGATCGACTTCAAGAACACTATCATCATCCTGACCTCGAACGTGGCGTCGAGCGCGATGATGCAGGCTTGCCTGAACAAGAGCGAAGAGGAGATGCCGGCGCCGGATGCGCTGGAAGAGCTGATTCGTCCGCACCTGATGAAGCAGTTCAAGCCGGCGTTCCTGGGCCGCCTGAAGGTGATTCCTTACTATCCGCTGGGCGACGAGGTGCTGGTGCGGATCATTGAACTCAAGCTGGGCAGGATCGCGCAGCGCATCGCCGTCAATCACAAGGCGCAGTTCAGCTATGACGAAGCGCTGGTGGAAGCGGTGCTGGCGCGCTGCACCGAGGTCGATTCGGGTGCGCGCAATGTGGACAATATCTTGAACGGGACCTTGCTGCCCGAGGTGGCCGAGTCGGTGCTGGCGAAAATGGCGGAAGGCGCGAGCATCTCGCGCATTGACGTTACTGCCAGTGAGCAGGGGCAGTTCGCGTATCAAATAGCTTGAACCTCGTCGTCCCCGCGTTTCGCGGGGGCGGCAATCAGGCTGGTGGCTGGATTCCCAGCAGCTCTTCGATATGCGCCATCGAGCCTGGATCCTTGACGACGGAGCGCAGCCAGGTATGCAGGTCCTGTTCGCCGGCGTTGGCGGCTTTGTCGGCGAAGTACGATACCGGGCTATGCGGCTCGGTGCGGCGAAAGAAGTCGGCCACGGCGCGCAGCTGTGCGATGGCCTGCTTGCGCGAACTGATGACGCCCGGCGGCGCGGCTTGCATCACCGGGGTCGCAATCTCACTGTGCGCCGCCTCGATGTGCACCGGCACCTCGGCCGACGGCGCCGGTATCAGGCGCACCAGATGATCGAGCGCGTCGCGCGCTCCCACAAAGCCCGGGCTGTCCCGCCCCAGGCGCTGGTCCGCCGCGCGCTCCAGTTGCAGCAGCACCTCAGCGCACGCCTTCGCGTCGGCGGCAAACAGTGTGCGGAACGCCGGCGAGTTGGCGCTGCGTGCGGCTTCCAGGTCGGCCAGCTTGCCGTCGGCGGCCTTGCGGGCGATGTCGAAGTCGAGCAGCGAATAGGCACTGCCGCGTCCATCGGTCACTGGAATATCGCGCAGCAGCGACGGGATATGCCCGAGTATCCAGCTCAGGTTGCCGATGCGCTGATCATGGTCGCCATTGTCCGATTGCGGGTACAAACCCTGATCCCAGAAGCGCTCCAGCAGTCCGGCCAGCACGCGCAAGCCCTCCGCCAGCCCGCGCAGGCGGTACTGCCGGGTGGCCGCTTCGGTCAGCCACACCGCCAGACGCAGATCCTTGCTCTTGGTCTCCAGCAGGTCAGCACAGCGCTGCACGACGAATTCCCAGTCTGCCTCCTTCAGTTCGGTGACCCACTCTCCCTGGTCGAGCGATGGATCGTCGAACTTGCGGGCATGGGCGATGGCATCGAGTTCCGGCGAAAACGCCAGGTCGGTGCCGGCAGGCTGGCCGGCGCTGATCGGGTTGAGTAACTGCTCGGCTGAGAACATGATCTTCCTTGTGTGTGATGCGGCAGCGCTTACTGCGCCAGCCGGAATTCGATGCGGCGGTTGCGCGCGCGGCCTTCCGTGGTGTCGTTGCTGGCCACCGGCCGGTCGGCCCCCTGGCCGCTGGCGGTCAGCAGATCGCCCTTGATGCCATGACTGGACAGATAAGCCTTCACGGCTTCGGCGCGGGCCTGGCTCAGTCCGAGGTTGGTCGCGCGCAGGCCCTGGTTGTCGGTGTGGCCGATGATCTCGATCTTGCGTTCCTTAAGCTTCAGCATCGCGGCCGCCATTTCGTCCAGAATCGCCAATCCGGCCGGGGTGAGCGTGGCCTTGCCGCTTTCGAATTCGACCGTGCGGTTGGCGAGAGTGCTGTCCAGGATGCCCTGGTCGGCAGCCGATACACGCAGGCCGTTGTTGACGGTGTAGGTCGGATTGAGGCTGGTGGCGACGTTGCTGGCGATTTTCTGGCGCTGCGCTTCATTGGCCACTTCGCCGCGCAGGCTGACATTATTCCCGTCGATCTTGAGCTGTCCGCGGCTGATCTGCTTGAGTTCCGGCGAGATCAGCTTTTGCACATAGCTGTTCCAGTTGGCGGGTGTTGCGACCTGGCCGACGCTGATCTGGTCGACCACCTGCTCGGCACCGTACACTTCGCGCAAGCGCGACAGCACGGCCGCCTTGGTGGCCTCGTCGGCCACGGTGCCGGTGGCCAGCACCTGGCCGGGCTGCGGCGCGGCGGTTTGCGCCAGCGCGTTCGCGGCGCAGGCCATACATAGTAAGAAGAATGCCAGTCGATGCATGATCAGGTTCCGATAAAGGCCGTGCACAGGGAATCGAGCGCGGACTTGAGTGACAGGTTGGCTTGCGCCAGGTAGGTGGACAGCTTCTTGATGGCGTAATCGTCGTCGATCTGCTCCTCGACCCAGTCCAGCTGGTCGAAGGTGATGTGACGGTCCTGGCCCGCCTGCGGGTCCATGATCGCCTGCAGGGTCTGGGCCGATGCGCCGCTAAATCCCAGCACAAACACCGGCTTTTGTTCCAGACGGGTGATGAACAGCGCCAGTTCGAAGTCGGCGCGCGCCAGGAACGGCGTGATGAGGTGCATCCAGAACGAAGCCACCAGGTTGCGGTACATCGGGTCCACCGGCAAGGGCAGCAGCAGGCTCTTTTCGAGCCGGCTCGAACTGCTGGCCAGGACCGGCTGCAGCAGCAGGCCGAGCGCCAGCAGGATCTGGCGCACCGAACCTTCGTAGCCGGCTTGCGCCAGCAGGGCGTCCAGCGCGCCGACGGTTTGCATGTCGAGGAAGTCTTCGAAGGCGGCATCGTAGGCGGCGGTGCGCAGATCCAGATCGATGACGTGGGTGGCGGCGGCCTGCAGCGGCGCGGTCGCGTCGGTGGCGGTGACGACGCCGTTGCTGAGCGATTCGAGCCGGTTCCACAGGCGGTTCAGCACCAGCGGAGCGTCGGGCACGAAGGCGCCCGGGTCGGCCACTTCCATAGTGCTCATCATGAGAAACGGGAAGCGCCGGCTGGACTGGTCGCTGCTGGCCACGATGTGACCGGCGATGGCATGGCGGCGGCGCGGGCCGATGAAGGCGAAGTGCAGCGGCGCGACGGCGTCGTAGCTGAGCTTCCAGCGCGCGTCGCCGCTCATCAGTTCCATGGCCTTGGCCAGCCATTCGTCCAGTACTTTGATCAGGGCAGGGTTGTCGCTGCCTTTGACGAAGTCGCCGCGGCTGGGGATCTTGCCAAAGTAGCCTACCGAGGTGGGCGTGGATGTGCGGCTCATTGTGCACCTCCTGCCGGGGCAGCGGCGATGATGGTGTCGGGCAGCTTGAGACGCTTGAAGCCCTGGCCGCTCTGGACCGGCGCCGCAGCCGGCTTGTTGGTGCCGACGATTTTCAGGTTGGCGGTGACGACGACGCCGGCGTTGTCCCAACTGAGTTCGAACACGCCGTTGTCCTTGCGCTTGCGTTTGGCCGCTTCAACCATCTTCTTCAGACCGAAGTGGCCCGGTTCATTGAGCAGGACCACGGTGCGGCCTTCCGGCGTGATCGCCGAGATGCGCGAGCCGGGGACGCCCTGCGGATTCGGCCAGGCCATGTGCACCCAAGGCTGGGGCTGGCCGCGCCAGCGCAGCGCCTGGCCGTCGATCTCGATGGTGAATTCGGTCGCGCCGGCCGCGCTCAGCGCCTGCAGGTCGAACAGGGTCTGGGCCTCGCCGCCACTGGACGCGGCCGCGTTGGCCACGCCGCCGGCCGACAGCGGTGCGATCCAGCCGGGGAAGCTGGCCACCACCGCGGGCGCCAGGTTGATGCCCATATTGGCCCAGGTCTTGGCGCTGACGACGTCGCCGCGGCGCACCACCAGCGGGCCGATGGTGGTGTCGAAGAACTTGGCGATCGCGCCTTGCGGACCGAAGATCTGGCCGATTTCCTCGTTGGTGGCTTCGGCTTTCGATTCGGTCGAGAACGGGAACTTGGCGGCCAGGTTCTGGCGGAATGGCTGCAGCACCTGTGCGGCCCAGACCTTGTCGATTTCGCCTTCGGTCGGCTTGACGATGACGGCGAAGGTTTGCATCAGCGGACGTACCAGGATCGGGCGGATGGCCTGCTTTTGCATGTCTGTCATCCCGGTGAGCATTTGTTCGTCGACGTATTTGAGGGCGTCGGCCAGTTCCGAGCCGGTGCCGTCGAGCGTTTGCTGCATCAGCTGCTTGGCGCCAGGGCCGGGGTCGCCCTGGTTTTTGATGGTGTTGAAGCGTCCGCGCAGCTTGGACAGCTGGTCCATGTAGCCGCGCATCAGCGAGGCGCCCTGATCGCGCGCGACCACCATGCGCGCCACGCCTGCGAACTCGCGTCCGACCGGGCCGAGCGGCAGGGCGGCGTTCTGGACGCCTGACGGCTGCGATGGGATGTTGACGTTGATCTGCGACGGCTTCTGGCGCAGCACCGCCTCGCGGAACCAGCCGACCACGCCGCGCTGGGCGCGCTGCATGCCGGCGTCGATCAGGGAAGGGTTATCCCACGAAGTTTGTTCGTACACGGTGGTCATCAGCTTGTTGATCGGCGAAACCTGCGGATCGCCCAGGCGGTTCATGGCCGTGGCCGCGGCATCGAAGCCGGACAGCTCGCGGATCGTAACGCCCTGGACGAACTTCTGCCATTCCTTGGCGTAGTCGTTCTTGTACAGCTCCACCAGCGATTTCTGAATCTGTTCGGGGCTGCCTTCGAGCGTCAGGTCGTCGCGCGAGGCGGTCTTGAGCACCCAGTCGGCGCTTTGCAGCTCGCGGTTGGCGGCATCCTTGAAGGCCTGCTGCACAAAGCCTTCCCATGCTTCGCGCGTGAAGCTGCCGGGGATGGCGTAGCTGCCCAGTACCAGCTCCTTGTCCTGCTCGCCGACGATGCGCGCCACCGTCATCGACGGAAAGCGGGTGGCGGCACGCGCCTTGACGTCGGCGTAGACGCGTTCGCGCGCCGGCATGCCGCGCACGACGCGGCGCAGGTTGTCGCGGGTCTGGTCGACCAGCGCGAGCTTGGTATCGAGCCGCGGCCACGAGGTGTCGGCTATCTGCGACAGGTAGAACGAGATGATGCGTTCGGCCCCGCGGATCATCTGCTCGCGCGGCATGGTGCCGCGGTTGGCGTCGAGCCAGCCGCGCCAGAAGCGGGTCAGCTGGTCGTTCAGGTGGCCGGCCTCCGCGCGCCCCGGATCGCCCAGCATCAGGTAGGTCTTGAGGGCGTTATAGGCGTCTTCGCTGTTGGTGGGCGACGAATCCTTGAACTGCTGCGCTGCCGCCAGGGTGGGGGCTTCGGCCGCCGCGCGCGCGGCCGGCTGCAGTTGCGCGGCGTTGCGGTTTACGTCGGTCAGGAAGCCTTCGAGCGATTCGCCGACCGGCTTGAGCATCACTTCGCGCACGCCGCTGAAGTACTCTTCGCGCAGCTTGCGTTCGAGGTAGTCGCCCTGGTACAGCCCGAGGCTGAGCGAAAGCGGGCGACTGGTGCGGTACTGCTCCAGCTGTTCGATACGGTCCTGCAGGATCTGCAGCGCTTCGAAGCGGGACTGCAAATCGAGCCGCTTGTCCTGTACCTTGACCGCCTGCGCCAGGTCCGCTTCGACGTTGGCCACCAGCTGGCGATTGCTGACGTATGACCAGCTCCAGCCGCCCAGCGTCAGGCCGACCAGTGCGGTGGCGGCGAAGAATGCGGCGTAGCGCATGCGCGTCTTGACCGGGCTGGCGTACTGCGCCACCAGATCCTTGTCGGCGAAGATCACGTTGCGGAAAAGGTTGAGCAGGAAGTAGCCCTGCTGCTGGTGGGCTTCTTCGTGATGCTCCGGTTGCAGCTTGATGTCGAAGCGCTGCGCCACGCGGCGCGACGAGGCCGACACCGGTTCGCCTTCCTGCAGCGCGCTGGTGAAGTAGAAGCCGCGGAAGACGGGCTTGAACTGGAACGGGTTTTCTTCGAACAGGGTGGCGATGAAGGAGCGCAGCGGCGCCTTGATGGTCGAAAATTCGAGCGGAAAGGTGAACACGCCGGGCGGCATGCGCTCGCGCCATTGCAGCGCCATATTGGCCGCGCTCAGGTCTTTCAGGCCGTCGTACAACTCGTCGAAGCGCGCGTCGAACTGGTCCAGCACCTCCTGGCCGGTGCTGCTCTGGCTGTAGGGCAGGGTAGCGCCCCATACCTTGTCGCGTTCGGCGCGTTCGGCGTCCTGGAAGAATTCGTTGAAGCCGGTGATCAGGTCGGCTTTGGTAAAGAGCACGTACACCGGCGCGTGCACTTCCAGTTTTTCGGTCAGTTCCTGCACGCGCTGGCGCAGGTTCTTGGCCAGGTTGATGGCGAACTCGGGCCGGTTGCCGGTCAGTTCGGCCACGCTGACGGCGATGATGACACCGTTGATCGGCGCCTTCTTGCGGTATTTCTTCAGCAGCGAGAGAAAGCCGAACCATTCGGCGCGGTCTTCGTCGACGACCGAATAGCGGCCGGCCGTGTCGAGCAGGATGCCATCGGTGGTGAAGAACCAGTCGCAATTGCGGGTGCCGCCCACGCCATGGATGATCTTGGTGTCGGCGAATGGGAACTGCAGCCCGGAGCTGGCGATCGCCGTGCTTTTCCCGGCCGCCGGATTCCCGATGATCATGTACCAGGGCAGTTCGTACAAGGCGGCGTCGCCGGAGAGCTGGCCGAGTTTGGAGCCTTTGATGGTGGCGATGGCCTCGAGCATGCGCTGCTTGATCACGTCCTGTTCCTGGCGCTGGGCCGGGTCGGCTTTCACCGGCGCCTTGCTGACCTGCTGCTCGAGCATGTCGCCCAGCTGGGCCGCGGCCTTGCGGTCGCGGCGCCACTTCCACAGCCACACCAGCGCGCCGATGCTTGCCGCGACGGCGAAGATCGCCAGCGCCCAGGGGATGGGAAGTCCAAGCAGGCGGGTGGCGAGCCACAGCAGCGCGGCGAACGCCAGCCAGCCGGTGACGGCCATGCTCATGCGATTGGTGAGGGTGTGCCAAATGTTGTCGATCATCGTCGATTACTCTTGTTATGCGAAATCAG
>CBFGOU010000030.1:0-16830 GCA_965650445.1 uncultured Oxalobacteraceae bacterium
CGATCAGCGCCAGCAGCGGTGCAACGCCGTAATTGACCCGCACTTCGATCGGCAGGCGCGCCGTGGATGCGGCGATCTGCGCCGGCGGCGTGAAAATCTCGGGCAGCGGATCGCCCGGGAACAGCGCCGCCATACGCTGGCGGAAGGCCTGCGACAGTTCCAGACGCTGTTCGGTGAGATGCAGTTCGATCGCACCCGGCAGCACATAGGCCGAGCCGGCCGAGGCGATGGCCTTGGCCGACCAGGCGCCGGGCAGCTGGCCGACCGGCAGCTGCATGCTCGATGCCAGCGGCATGCTCTGGCCGGGTGCAAGCCTGCTCACCTTGCCGCTGGCCAGTGCGATCGGGCGGTCCTCGCTGCCCAGGCGCGAGCGCGCCGTTACGGTCGCGCTGGCGATGGTGTACGGGTAGATGGTGTTCTCGAGCTGCCAGGCGACCTTCGCCTGCGGCGTGCGCGCCCTGGCGTCAACGTCGGCGCGCAGCAGGCCGTTGGGCGCCATCGAAAAGGCCACGCCGGGGGCGTCGTCGACCCGTTTGGGCACGAGGCGAACGGTGTCGCGGTCGAGCGGCTTGAGGCGCGCGGGCGGCTCGGTGATGACCGTGGCGATGCGCTTGGAAGCGAGCAGCTCGTCGAGTTCGCGCGCGCCCTGCTCGCCAATGGCGAACACATACACCATCAGGCCGTTGGCGCGGTAATGCGCGCCCTGCACCGGCATCTGCAAGGGAAAGGCGAGCGCCCTGGTGATCGATGCGCCCTGATGAATCAGTTCGTAGAATTCGCGGTTGCGGCGCGCGGTGGACTGATCGTTGTTGGGGCTGTTGCGGTTGTTCGTGACCAGCCACACCAGGCCGGGCTTGCCGCCCAGCGCCGTGTGGATGGCCGCGCTGACGGCTTCGCCCAGATCGGTGTCGGCCAGCGCGCCGCTGCCCTTGTGCGCGGTGGTCAGACCGTTTAGCGCGGCGGCGATGCGCGCGCGCGTCGCGCCATCGACCCTGGCCGAGAGCAGCGCGCGCGGCGACGGCGCGCCGGGCTGGCTCTGATTGAATGCGGCCAGCACCAGCAGGTCGTCCGGCCGCGTGACGGCACTGGCCAGCTCGGTGACGAGCGGCTTGAACAGCGACGCCGGGTCGGTGTAGAACGGCTCCATCCAGCCGGAATTCTGCACCAGGAAGACCTGCGCCGCGGCGTGGGCGCCAGTGGACGCCAGCGCCAGCAGCATGCATGCGAACCGGCGTTTCACGGGAGCGCGTCCAGGCGCCATCCGCGCACCCGGTTCCAGTCGGGATGGCGCAGCCACAGGCAGTCGTCGTAGACGAAGGGCACGCATCTGGCCGGCTTGGACAGTCGCGCGATCTCGTCGAGAATGACGTTGTGGCGCCCGATCCATTCGACGGTGGTGCGGGCGATCACGCGCCCGTTGAGCGCATTCTCGGCCTTGCCGGTGTAGTCGTGGAAGCGCAGTACCAGGCCGCTGGGCTGGCTGCGGCTGTTGTTATAGCTGCGCAGCAGCGGCATGACCAGGGTATCGTCGTCGTGCGGGTCTTCGATGTATTCGGGGTCCCACGGCTCGTTGACGACCGCGTGGCCGCGCCGGAACAGCAGGCTGGCAAAGCCGAGGCGCGCGCCGTCGAGCCGCTGGCGCTGCGGCTGCGCGCGTCCCAGCTCGATAAAGCAATACCCGCTGCCGTCGTGGCCGAGCACCCACAGGCGCCCATCGCGGCTCTGGGTCGGTCCGCCCAGTTCGAGGCGCGGGGTCCAGCCTTCCGGCCAGGCGATCCATTGCGGGGCGCCGCCCGGCTCCCACACCAGCTGGCCATCGGCGTGGCGCCAGATCAGCCGGTTGTCGTAGCCGATCGGCCGTGCCCAGCCGCCGGCGGGAGCGCCGCAGTGGTGGATCGCGGGGTCGGTGAAGTCGCTGTGCGCGCTCCACAAACGGGTGCCGCCATCGGTATTGAACAGGCAGGCCACGTGGCGCCGCAGCAGGCCGGGCGCGGTGGCCAGCGCACCGGCGAATACCAGCTCGGTGCGATAGCTTTCGCTGACCGGATTGATGAACAGCTTGTACAGGCCGGTGTCGGTGGGAACCAGCGCCACTTCGCCGCGCAGCGGATTGGTCGCTGGCAGCCATGCATACGCCGAGGCCTGGAAGGCCAGGCCGGCTGCGCCTTCTTCCGGACTCATGACGTGCCACATGGCGGCCAGCGGGTCCCAGTACTGCAGCACGTTGCGCTTGCAGGCCAGCGCCAGCAGGCGCTGCACTGGAAAACCGAAGGCGCCGGCGGCGAACACGCACTGCGCATTGGGCGGCACCGGCATGCTCAGCTCGGCCCGCCCGACTTCGGGCGCCGGCGGACGCTGTTCGAGATAGTCGCCCAAAGGCAGCGACGTCACCGCCAGGCCGTGCGGCACATGACGCGGCAGGAACGGGTCGGACCACGGCCCCCACCAGTCGGGCCGGTCCGTGCACTTGCCGGCCAGTTTGTTCAAGGGCTGGCCGCATTGGTGGCAGTAGGCGAAACCTTCCGGATAGATCGGCGCGCAGCTGCACGCCTGCGGCAGCGAGGCACCCAGCAGATGGGCGACGTCGGCGAGACGGCCGCGCGCCTGCATCTGCCAGTCGATATGGCTCAGAGCTTCGCTGGCGACCAGTTCAAAATGCGCGCTCTGCTCGTCTTCCAGCCATACGCTGGCTGGTGTTTCCCACCGGAATGCCATGTGTCGCTTGCCGCCAAAGTATGGTTGAACGGCGCCAGTGAGCCGCAAGGGCAATGCTGACGAAGTGACAAAATAATAGCGCAAAGCGCTGGCGGCGGAAGTTTGATTGCCCCGGTACCGTCTGACGGTATGCCTGGGGGCGTCTGACGGCGCGTTGGCGGCAATATTGGTCGACCGGCGGTCGGTTTTCAGACCATTCGTTGGTATCGCGCAGCAGAAAGCGGCACCGATTATTGCGCCCTGTCAAAGACATGCGTGCGCACCTGGCACACCTGAAGGGCGGCGGGCACCAAAAAGCTTAGGACGGGCACGTATAATGGCGGGTTCAGCATTCGATCTTCGCACCATGACTTCCCCCGCCATCGCTCCCCACGCCATCGACGCCGCCAGCGCCCACCTGCGCGACGTGCTGAGCATCGCCATCGAACACGGTCCGGCCCATCAGGCGCTGGTGGTGTACGACGCGCGCACCGGGCTGGCGCGCGCGCTGACCGAGGGTTACCGGCGCAACCTGCCGGCCGGCCGCTTTGTCGATTTCGACAGCGTCACGGCGGACGATGTGCTGGCGGCGTTTCGCCAGATGGCGCCGGGCGACCTGGTGGTGCTGGTCCAGTCGACCAATTTCCGCCTGGAGGCGTTTCGCATCCGCGTGGAGCTGTTCAAGCTGGGCTTGAAGGTGATCGAGCACGTGCACCTGTCGCGCATGCCCGGCGCGCAGGGCGAGCATTACATCGAAGCGCTGGCCTACGACCCGGCCTACTACCGCGGCGTGGGACGCGCGCTCAAGGCGCGCATCGACAGCGCCTGCATGGCGCGGGTCGATAGCGGCGATGGCGCCGAGCTGGTATTCGCCTCGCCGTTCGAATCGGCCAAGCTCAATATCGGCGACTACAGCGAGATGAACAACGTCGGCGGCCAGTTCCCGATCGGCGAAGTGTTCACCGAAGCGCGCGACCTGGAAGCCGTGAACGGACGGGTGCGGGTGCACGTGTTCGGTGACACCTCCTACCTGGTCAACCGGCCGGACAAGCCGATCACGCTGCTGGTCGAACGCGGGCGCGTCACCGGCGCGCTCGACGCGACCCCGGAGTTCGAGGCGCTGCTGCAGATCATCCGCGCCGATGAAGGCGAAGTCTGGCTGCGCGAACTGGGCTTCGGCATGAACCGCGCGTTCACCCGCGAGCGCCGCGTCAATGACATCGGCACCTACGAGCGCATGTGCGGCATTCACCTGTCGCTGGGCGCCAAGCATGGCGTCTATCCCAAGCCCGGCTTCAAGCGCAAGGACGCGCGCTACCATGTGGACGTGTTTGCCGTGACCGAGGCGGTCTACCTGGACGACGCGCTGGTGTACCGCGACGGCGCCTGGCAGGTGTAGCTGTCACTTGGTCATGATCACTCAAGCAAGGTGTTGCGGCATGCCCACGCTTTCGTGATTTACCTGTCAATCTAAACGCGAATTTTCAGGGGTGCGGCCGCGTCCTCTCCCGCATTTCCACTAGACTCCATTGTTACGCTGCGGCAATTTCTCATTGCTGTTCAATTAGCTTGATTTGGAGAGTCTTGTGGTCGACCCGTTTTTTCCGCCCTGCCGCCCGGCCGGCTTAGTGGTTCTCGCCGCCGCGCTGATTGCGGCATCCATCCCTGCCCGCGCGGCCGAGGACGACCAGATCGTCACCGACCGCCCCGACTTCGTCGAGTCCAGCAATGTGGTCGGCAAGGGCCGCGTGCAGATCGAAACCAGCGTTGCGGCCGACCGCGAGCGCGCACCCGGCCTGCGCGAGCGCAGCGTCTCGACGCCCACGCTGCTGCGTTACGGCGTCGGCGAGAACGTCGAAGTGCGGCTCGAAACCGATGGCTGGTTCCGCCAGCGCTCGACCATCGACAACCCGCCGGCCAGCCTGCGCACCGGCGGGATCGCGGACACCGCGATCGGCCTGAAATGGCATGTGCTCGATGCCGACGGCGGCGCGCCATCGGTCGGGGTATTGGTGCATGCCGACCTGCCCACCGGCGCGGCCGCGCTGCGCGGCCATGGCGTGCGGCCTTCGCTGCGCCTGGCCGCAGAGTGGGACCTGCCGGACGATCTGTCGCTCGGCCTCATGCCGGGCATCGCATCGCAAACCGGTGACGACGGCCGGCGCTTCACCAGCGCGATCTTCGGGGTCGTGGTCGGCAAACAATGGAATGCGCGCTGGCGCAGCTTCGTGGAATTATCGGCGCCGCAGATCGCCCGCGCGCGCGACGGCGGCACCCTGGCCAGCGTCGATATCGGCGCGGCCTACCTGGTCAACAAGCACTGCCAGATCGACACCGCCCTGTCGCACGGCCTCAATTCCCGCACGCCAGACCTGAGCTTCACGGTCGGCCTGTCGGTCAAATACTAGAGCGCCCACTGGAACCACCATGCAGATCATGAACAAACTCACCATCAGGAAGCGGCTATTGCTGTCGACTACCGCCAGCGTCGCGTTCGTCGCGCTGGTCGGGCTGATCGGCCTGAACGCCGCCCGCTCGCTCGACGCCGGAATGGACGCCATCAGCGCCAACGGGGCCGCCCTCAAGGACCAGATGCAGGCCGACCAGGCGCACGATGCGCTGCGCGGCGATGTCATGGCCGTGCTGCTGGCGCACGCCAACGGCGATCTGGAACAGCAGCGCGAGGCCGAAAAGGATGTGGGTGAACACGTGGCCGTGTTCACGCGCCTGCTCGCGGCGATGGATCGGCAGCTCAACACGCCGGACCTGCGCAAGGCGCTGGAGCGCGTCAAGCCGGACGCGGACGCCTACCTGAAGAGCGCGACGCGGATCGTCAAGATGGACCTGTCCGATCCGGCCATCGCCAAGGCGCAGTTCGAAGTGTTCACCAAGGACTTCCGCAAGCTGGAACAAAGCATGGCCGACTTGAGCGAGCTTATCGAAGCCAATTCCGTCGCCTCCCAGGCCAACGGCAACGCGGTGGCGGACAGCACCCCCATCCAGATTATCGGCATGGCACTGCTGGCGATGGCCGTTGCGCTGGTGGCGGGCGTGACGCTGTCGCGTTCCATCGTCGGGCCTCTGGAGGAAACCATCGCGTTCGCGGCGCGCATCTCGCATGGCGACCTGGCCTGCGACATCAGCGCGCAGGAGCACGACCGCACCGAAACCGGACGCCTGAAGCAGGCATTGGCAAGCATGCGCGCCAATCTGCACCAGATCGTCAGCCAGGTCAGGAACGGGACCGATTCGATCGCCATGGCGGCCGGCCAGATCGCGGCCGGGAATATGGATTTGTCCTCGCGCACCGAGATCCAGGTCGGCTCGCTGCAGGAGACCGCGTCGTCGATGGATACGCTCACGTCCACCGTACGGCAGAACGCCGACCATGTCCGCGAGGCCAATGCGCTGGCGGCATCGGCCTCCCCCGTCGCCCCGCGCGGCGGCACGGCAGTGACCAACGTGGTGGACACCATGGGCTCGATCCAGGTCGCCTCGACCCGGATCGTCGATATCATCGGCGTGATCGAATCGATCGCCTTCCAGACCAACATCCTGGCACTCAATGCCGCGGTGGAAGCGGCGCGCGCGGGCGAACAGGGACGCGGCTTTGCCGTGGTCGCCGCCGAAGTGCGAAACCTGGCGCAGCGCTCCAACAGCGCCGCCCGGGAGATCAAGGAACTGATCGGCGCCTCGGTCGATGAAGTCGGCAACGGCACGCGCCTGGTTGACGAAGCCGGCGCCACCATGCAGGAGATCGTCCAGCATATCGGGCGGCTGGCCGGCATCATGGGCGAGATCAGCAGCGCCACGCACGGGCAGGAGAACGGCATCGGCCAGGTCAACCGCGCGATCGCCGGCATCGACGACGCCACCCAGCAAAACGCCGCGCTGGTGGAGCAGGCGGCAGCGGCGGCCGGCTCGATGCGCGAGCAGGCCGCGCAGCTGGCGGACATGGTCAGCGTGGTCAAGCTGGAGGCGGCACGGATCGCCGCTTGAGGCCGGACCCGTACGTGTCTCCGCTTACAGTATCGTTACTTTTCTCGATACTCATGCGGAGTTCCCATGCCCGATTTCCTTCGCGAGCGCTATCTCCGGGACGGCTATGTCGTCCTGAAGGGATTCAAGAGCCCCGCCGAAGTGGCCGCGCTGCGCGCGCGTGTGCCGCCCGGATTGTCGATGACTTCGATCCCGGCCAGCAGCGGTCGGTGTTCAGCACGCGCGATCAACAAGATCGGCCACGCGCTGCATGATCTCGATCCAGAGTTCAGGGCCTTCTCGCATGGGACGGCGCTGGCGCAGGTGGCGCGCGAGGTCGGTCTGGCGCAGTCGCGCTTGTGGCAGTCGATGTAGAACTCTGTTAGGCCGCTCCCGAAGAAAGATTTGGAGCAGCAAGAGACTTGACAAAATAAACGATTCATACTGTTTTCCAGATCGGCAAGTTGGGTGGTTGAGCAGATGTAAAAGGGCAGCCTGGCTGCCCCTCGCTTCACTAGCAGATTGCCCCTGGAATGCTCTTGCCGTTCTTGAGGTTTAGGCCGATGTAGCACGTATAGGGGAACGTTTTGCTTTCCTTGTCGAAGGTGCAGGACACATCTCCCCGTTGCCTGAACCGAACTGTCTCTGACGCAGCACAGGCATCTTTCTGGTCTGCACCGAGCGCGTTAAACATTTCTTGGGCAAGCTGCCCCTCAACCATCACCGATAATTTCGTGTCGGTCGGCTTTGCTGGTCCTTTCTCGCCGAGGTCGCCCGAATACAGCATGTAGCTGGCCTTGAGTGGAGCGTACGTTCCATCCCATACGATGGTCTTACTGGCATAGGCCGGTGACAAAAGGGAAATTGAAGCCAACAGCAGCAGGATTTTTTTCATGGGATGGCGCTTTCTGTTACCTGAACTGAACGTGGAAGTGGTTGTCATGAGTTGCCAGCGGACGAACCCCAGGGATGCGATTATCGTTGAAGAAAATGGTTAGCTGGCCGGGGAAGCATCGACGCCAGATTTCAATGAGTTTCTCGGTGGCCGCTCGGTCATACTGAGGATACGTATAGAAACATACGTCCTCTCTAGCATCTGTCCGAAGGGGCCTAACATCAACTTGCAGCCCGTTTTTGTGTGAATCATGCCCAAAGGGTACGCCCTCTGCTTGACAGATGTTTCCTATACCAAATCTACGCCGGTCAGTCGCCTGCCATTCCCTTTCAACAGCGAAGATCAGGGACATCATGCGGGCGTCTGCATACTGAGCACGGCCATGGTCTGGCGTTCCGTACACGTAGTAGCCTGCGTCCTGCGGGGATTGGGGCAGCATGAACATTCCACGCGAGTCTTTTGGTTGAACCTCAAGCATGACGGCTCCTACGCTATGCGGTTACTAGCGAGGCACCAGCCGCCGGTGGTGTTGCCACTACACCCCCCAGCAATCTTTTGCTGAGTGTATTTCCACTTCACTTTGGAAAACCGTAAGCCAATGGAATCATGGATGCCACTACCTTCGTGGACAACCTGATCCATGTGGCTGATGAGGACGTTTTCTAATTCTATGACGTAGTACTTTACGGGGCAGCCGTTGCCATCGGCACGCATGAATTCCAAAGTGGCTTTTCGGAGCGTCTTCCCCGACGAACAATGCTGCATCAGGACCGGCGAACATAGGTCAGCGAGCTTGCTAATTGCTAGAGTCTTGTGTTCGCACCGTTCCGCCGTGTGACCACCGCCCGTTGATGCGGTAGCGCTCTTTGGTTGCGTTACACCCCATTGAGCGGACGTGAGTTCAATCCATCCCGGGTGATCGTTATCTGCGGATTCTCCCTTGATTCCTTCGATTTGCAGATAGACATCGATAGCCATTCTTGCCTCCGATTGATTGCATTTGGGAAATAATTATTGCTTTTAGCTAGATCCGTCGCCTTGGCTAAGCTCAATTGGATAGCTCTGCATTCCTGGTGGACGACGATCCCTGTCAAAGGCGAGTTCCCAAGAAAAATATCAAAAACAGATTTCTAGGAGAATGATTTGCCCAGTTGAGGCCGTGAGAAATGTCGAAAAACCTTACACTTCAGTCTTAAAAGGAACACCGAGTTTGATTAAGGTCTTGATTTGCATAAAGCGGCATTTCCGTGGCACACCATTTGCTTAAGATGGAGTATTTACTTCACTCCGATGAGAGAGCGCCATGTCCGTCAAATCGTTTGCCGCCATTACCGCATTGCTGCTGAGTGCAATGTCGCCCAGCTCGCAGGCAACCGTCCTGAATAACACCACGGGCCTGACCGGAATCTTCACGACTGAAACCTTCACTGGCAACGTCGGCAATCAATCATTTGCCGGGAATCAGTTTGCCGGAATAAACTTCAGCGCGGGCATGCGCGTTACCGACGACGACAACGGCGTCGGCGCCATCACCGGCAGTGGTATCTCCAACTTTTTCCCGTGCTGCGAGGCGCAGAGCACGATCAGCTTTTCCAGCGCCCTTACCGACATTGCTTTCGGTTTCATTTCCAATCCGGGGACGTCGACCTTCGAGGCCTACCTGGGCACCATGCTGGTTGAAACCGCTACCGTGGGCACGTCGACAAACAGCCAGTTCGTCGGATTTACCGGCAGCCTGTTCGATTCGATCCACATCAACGCCGGCGGCGGCAATCAGGCCTTCGTCCTGGATAATCTGCAAAGCCGCAGTGCTGGCGCGGTGCCTGAGCCGGCATCGGTGGCGCTGCTGGGCATGGCGCTGGCCGGCATAGTTGTCAGCCGCCTGCGCCGCCAAAGCGCGACGCAATCTCGCGGAACTTCTCCTCAATAACGAGCATCGCGTCCACCACGTCGGGGTCGAAATGCTCGCCCCTGCCCTGGCGGATCAGCTCGACGGCGGTTTCATGGGTGAAGGCCGGACGATAAGGGCGGGCCGAAATCAGCGCGTCGTACACGTCGGCCACCGCCATCAGCCGCGCCGACAAGGGAATCGCATGGCCCGACAGGCCTAGCGGATATCCCGAACCATCCCATTTTTCCTGGTGTGAATAGGCAATTTCGCCGGCGTAGCGGGTGAACTGATTGCTATGGCCGAGCGTCTTTTCCACATCGGCAATGGCATCGCGCCCGTACACCGTGTGCCTCTTCATGAGTTCGAATTCCTCGTGCGTCAGCTTGCCGGGCTTGAGCAGGATGGCATCGGGAACGGCGGCCTTGCCGATGTCGTGCAGCGGGGCCGCCTTGTACAGCCAGGCGATATTCTCATCGGTCAGCTCGGCGGTGTAGCGGGAGTGAAAGCGCAGTTCGCGCGCCAGCGCCGCCACGTAGTGCTGGGTGCGGCGCAGGTGATTGCCCACAGCCGGATCGCGCGATTCGGCCAGCGAGGCCATGGCCATCACGGTGGCATCCTGCATGTGCGCCACCATGCGGGTGCGCTCGGCCACCAGGTGCTCGAAATGGCTGTGCTGGTCCTTGAGCATGGCGTGCGCCCGGCTGAGCTGAAGCTGGGTGTCGATGCGGCGCTCGACCAGCTCGGCGGCGAACGGCTTGCCGATCACGTCGGCGCCGCCTTCGCGCACGGCGCGGCGCTGGTCCTCGCGGGCATCCTCGCCCACCAGGAAGATGACGGGAATGTCGGTTGTCAGGAAATTGCTTTTCAATTCACGGATGACGGTGAAGTCATCGCCTTGCGGCAAATGCGCGTCCAGCAGGATCAGGTCGGGACGCGGGGCCTGGCCGGCGATGCGCAGCGCGTCGCCGCCATTGCGCGCCACCTTGACGTGATGCCGCTCCTGCAGCAGGCTTTCCAGCAGGACCAGATGGTCCGACGAGCCGTCGGCAATCAAGATGGTTGCCTTGAAGTCAGTGCTCATGCTTTTCCTTACCAAATATTCCTACCGGCAACAATTTTACCCTTGGCCCGGTGGCATGTCTCCTAAACATTTCGCCCAACTTTGATCCAGGGCTAGCTCCACCGGGAAATGCGAAAGGTGCTACGCTATCGCAATGACAACATACGCTCCACCTTTCACCGATCTGGCGCACATTGTCGAGGCCATGCGCGGCGTCGGCTATGCCCTGGTCAGGCCGTCCGACGTGGCCGCCTTGTGCGGCTGCAGCCTGGACGAACTGAACGCCCTTGTTCCAAGCTGGGACCGGCTGGCGCCCGACAATTATCTGAAAGATGGCGGCAAATACCGGCACCGGCGCCATTCCTGCTTCGTGCAGACCCCCGCCGCACTGACCCAGACGGCCCACCGTGCGCACTGGCAACCGATCGAATACAACGCTTTGCACGGCGGCATGCACCGCCTGTTCGAGCCAGTCGACCCGGCCACCGTGGCGCAGCCGTGCTGGCAGCATCTGCTGGGCGCGCTGGGGCAATTGTGCACCCAGGTGCGCGCCGCGCCGGCCTGGTACGTGGAAGCCCATCAGTTCCGCATCGATACGCTGGAGGGCATCGGCCGCCCCACGCCGGAAGGCGCGCACCGCGACGGCGTCGATTTCGTGGCCGTGCTGCTGGTCGGGCGCGCGCACATCAAGGGGGGCGAGACGCGGGTGTTTCAGGCCGACGGCCCCGCCGGCCAGCGCTTTACCATGACCGAACCGTGGACCATGCTGCTGCTCGACGATGCCAGGGTGATTCACGAATCGACGCCGATCCAGCCCGATGGCGACAGCGGCCACCGCGACACGCTGGTGCTGACCTGGCGCGCGGAGGGATTTCAGGGCGATGGCGGCGCAACGGCGTCCCTCATGCACTCTTGAAAGCGCCTTTTTGCGTGGCAAATCCGATATAGTGATGCCGACCGCGGCCGTGGATCGGCGCGCAACCAAGGAGCACGTCATCGAACAGAGCAGCAAGGAGACGCGTGTGGACGCCAGCTACGAGATACAGCCAGCCGATTTTGAAGTCCTGATCGTCGAGGATAGTCCCACCCAGGCCGAGCGTCTGCGCCGTCTGATGCAGTCGCGGGCCTACCGGGTCCGTGTGGCGGCCAACGGCAAGCTGGCGCTGGCCGCGATCCGCGATCAGCGCCCTCAACTGGTGCTGTCGGACATTATCATGCCGGAAATGAACGGCTACGAGCTGTGCCGCGCGATCAAGGCCGATGCCGCGCTGGCGGACATTCCCGTGATCCTGGTGACGGCCCTCAACGACGCCAAGGACATCATCCGCGGCATCGAGTGCGGCGCCGATAATTTCATCCGCAAACCGTACTCGGAAGACTATCTGCTCAGCCGCATCAGCCACATGCTGGTCAATCAGCGCCTGCGCCAGAACGACGACAACGGCGAAGGCATTTCACTCTACTTGGGCGAACAGAAACATTTCATCAATGCCGGCCGCCAGCAGATCCTCGATCTGCTGATCTCGACCTACGAGCAGGCGGTGCAGGTCAACAGCGAGCTGCAGGCGCGCGAGCGCCAGGTGATCGAACTGAATATGCGGCTGGCGCACCACGCCGCCGAGCTGGAAAACAACAACGCCGAGATTGCGCGCAAAAATGACGAGCTGGCCGAGTCCAGCCGGATGAAGTCGGCGTTTATTGCCAACATGTCGCATGAGCTGCGCACACCGCTCAACGCCATCATCGGCTTTACCGGCGCCCTGCTGATGAAGCTGCCCGGCCCGCTCACGCCGGATCAGGACAAGCAACTGACCACGATCCGCTCCAGCGCGCGCCATTTGCTGTCGCTGATTAATGACATTCTGGATGTGGCCAAGATTGAAGCGGGCAAGGTCACGCTGGCGCTGGAACGGGTGCAGTGCCAGGACCTGCTGGTGCAGACCGCCGACACCTTGCGCACGCTGGCCGTGCAAAAAGGCCTGGCGCTGACGCTCGACCTGCCGCCCGAGCCGATCGTGATCGACTCGGACCGGCGCGCCCTGACCCAGATCATCATCAACCTGGTCAACAATGCCATCAAGTTCACCGAACAGGGCACCGTGCGGGTGGCGCTGGCGCAACGCATCGAAGACGGCCAGTTGATGACGGAATTTAGCGTGACCGACAGCGGCGCCGGGATCCGGGTCGAGGATCAGACCAAGCTGTTCCAGGCGTTCTCCCAGCTCGATTCGACCTCCACCCGCCACGTCGAAGGTGCCGGCCTGGGCTTGTATCTGTGCCAGAACCTGGCCACCCTGCTGGGCGGCCAGCTGTCGCTGCAGAGCGATCTCGGCAAGGGAAGCACGTTTACCCTCTCCCTGCCCGAACGCAGCTAAGGTCGTCCTCGCGAACGGCGGGACGACGGCAAATTTGCTGCATGGCCAAACAGGCAAAAAAAAACGCCCGCGACCATGCGGTGCGGGCGGCAATCCAATCTTCGGAGAAGAATTGGAGGAGACAGTTCCTAATATACCTGCATTTATGTTGCACTGCAATAGAGTAGAACTACTATATTTATAGCATAGAGGAATCGTTGCTTCTACACACGCAATAGTTGGAAACTGGCGGAACGTTTGGGCATGGCCGGGAACAGCCGGGCCAGGGCGCGGTCCGGCAGGCGCAAATGGCGCTCGGCCACCTGCGCCAGCACGGCGCGGAAATCGGTCGTCACGGGCAGATCGCGCCCTTCGTTGAGCGCGGCATCGCCTACCCCCTGCCAGTCGCCGTAGACCTTGCCCCCGGCCACCTGCCCGCCCAGCAGCCACATGGCGTTGCCGTGGCCGTGGTCGGTGCCGCCGTTGCCGTTCTCGCGCGCGGTGCGGCCGAATTCCGACATGACGATGACGGTGGTGTCGTCGAACATCGGCCCCAGGCGCTGGGCCAGGGTGGCCAGGCCCAGGCCCAGCGGCGCCAGCCGGTTGGCCAGCTGGCCACTGCCGGCGCCCTGGTTGGCGTGGGTGTCCCAGCCGCCCAGCGCGACGAAGGCGACCTGGATGTTCTGGTTGTTGCGCATCAATTGGGCCAGCCGCGCCGCGTCGTCCGGGAACCCGTTCGGCAGCGGCGCGCCGTTGTCGGCCGCCTGCATTTCCCCCATCGCATTGTTCATCGACGCCGCCATGACTTCCTTGTGGGCGCTGCGCCCGTCCTGGTAGGTGCGCCCGAAGCGCTCGTGATTGGCGTACAGCTGGTCGAAAGCGGCGCCGATGGCCGGCCGGTCGAGCAGGTCGGCGCGGGTGGCCGCGGCGCCGTTGGGCAGGTTCATCGCTGCCGCGGTGCCGGACAGGATGCGCGGCATGACCGGCCCGATGCTCAGCGCGCGGCTGGGCGAGCCGGCGCCGGGCAAGGCGCCCACCAGACGGTTAAGCCAGCCGTCCGGCGTGTTTTTCACGCCCGGCGTGGCCGATTCCATGTAGTCCTGGGCGTCGAAGTGCGAGCGGGTCGGATCGGGCGAGCCGCTGGCATGCACGAAGGCCAGCTTCTTCTGTTGCCACAACGGCATCAGCGGGGCCAGCGCGGGATGCAGGGCGAAATAGCCGTCGAGGCCGAGCGCCCCGCCTTCGCTACCCGGCGCCGACAGACCGATGGTGGGCCGCAGCAACAGGTAGTTGGCGTCGCCCACCGGCGCCACCACGTTCATGCCGTCGACGGCGCCGCGCAGCATGATCACGATCAGCTTCTGGCGGGTGGGACTGTCGGCGGTGGCGGCCCAGGCGCCAGGCCCGATCGGCAGCAGCAGGCTGGCGCTGGCCAGGAATTCGCGGCGGTGCATGATGCTCTCCTCAGCGTTGCATGAAGTCGGGACTGCCCAGCAGCATTGCCGCGCGCAAGGGTTCGGGTTGGGCGGCCACCAGCGCCAGGGTGCGCGGCGACAGCGCGCTTCCCAAAGTCGCGCTCAGTTGCCGCGCATCGAGCGCGGGTGGCTTCTGCGGCATGGCATTGGCGGCAATCGGCAGACGTCCGCCGGCCAGACTGGTGGCGAAGGTGATGCGCCGGCTCAGCGCGTCCGGGTTGAGCCAGGCGTCCTGGGTATTCTTGTAGCCGTCCGGCGTCTGGCAGCCGTACAGCGGCATGCCAAGCTGGTTCATCGCGCCCAGCAGCGGCGCGATGTTGGACACCGGGGCGGCACTGGCGCGCGCGGCCGAAATGACGAACTGGTACGGGGTCTTGAACTTGGCACCCAGCGCGGCCGGCGCCATGAATTCCTCACTGGCAAACAGGGTACGCAGGACCGGCCGGATCTCGCCACCGCTGTCGAGCCAGACGCGCGCCATGCGCTGCACCAGCGCCGCCGGTGGCGCGTCCTGGACAAAGTACTGGGCCAGCTTGTAGCTGATGTAGCGCGCGGTCGAGGGGTGCACGGCCAGCACGTCGAGCGCCATCTCGCCCTCCAGCTGGCCCTGGTCGGCAACGGTCCTGCCCAGCCACAGCTTGCCGCCGTGATCGTGCCTGCGCGGATCGAAGCGGAAGGTCTGGTTCTGCCCGATCAGCGCTTTCTGATCGAACGTCCAGCCGGTCAGCATGCGCGCCAGTTCGGTAACGTCCTTCTGGGTGTAGCCACCGTCGACGCCGAGCGTGTGCAGTTCCATCAGCTCGCGCGCGTAGTTTTCGTTCAGGCCGCGCCGTTTCTGCCTGGGCCCTTGCGAGCCGGGTGCGCTCGACACCACGTTGTCGAGGTAATACAGCATGGCGGGATGCTTGGCAGTGGCGCCCAGCAGGGTACGGAAGTTGCCGAACACGTTGGGACGGATGGCGTCGCGCTCATAGCTGGCCACCAGCGCGCGCGTGTGGCCTTTGCCGGAAAAGACATTGAAGTGATTGAACCAGAAGTCGACCATGACTTCTTCCAGCTGGCGCGGACTGTCGATGGCGCGCAGCAGGCGGGCTTCGGCGATTTCGCGCGTGGCTTTGGCCTGCAGTGCGCGGCTGCGCTGGCGTCCCGCCTCGTCTTCGCCGCGCTTTTCCTTGCGCAGTTCAAGGAACGCGGCCATGGCTTCGCCGGCGCTGCGGTGCGGGGCATCGAGCTGGAGCAGGCGTTCGGCCAGCGCGGGCGGATAGTCGATCGCGGCCGGGTTGAGCTGGGCGTCGATGTAGCGCTGCACGCCCATCTGCACCACGCGTTCGATGTCGCCCGGCTTGGGGCCGTACGCGAGACGGCTCAGCACATGGGTGGCTTGCTGCTCGGCATTGAGAGGCGCGGCCGTGGCGGACTGCATCAGCAACACCAGTGACCAGGTAAATAGTAAGCGGATGTTCATCGTGGGCTCCGTTAATATTTACTCTTTATCACCGATTCATATTGCTTGTCTATGTCTGCCCACGATGGCTGAGTAACAAAATGTGTATCGATCGTGCGGTTGATTGCTCATATAGAAGCGCCGATCTATTCATGTCGGCGGTCTTGGCCTGAAAAAAACGTCCTGCGGCGTTGCAAATCTCATGGCCGCTCCGGCTCAATAAGGGGGAGTGCAAGGTTGGCACCGGCGGGCAGCCCGACAGCTCCGTCCACGGCAGAGTTAAATCAGCCGATTTAGTTATATCAATCGTTTGAATATTATGATTAAATTGCGTCATGACCAAACTGACTCCCCCAACCGGCGACGACGGACGCCGCACCCGTTCCGACGGCGCCCAGTCGCGCGAGCGGCTGCTGCTCACGGCCATGCGCCTGTTCGCCGAGCAAGGCTTCGCCAAGACCTCCACCCGCGAAATCGCGCTCGCGGCCGGCACCAACATTGCCTCGATCAGCTACTACTTCGGCGACAAGGCCGGCCTGTACCGGGCCGCCTTCACCGAAGCGCCCCATCACCGCGACCGGCAAGCCTTCTTCAGCGATCCCGATGCGCCGCTGCGTCAATCGCTGGCCGAGTTCTACGCCTCGCTGCTCGACCCGCTCAAATGCGGCGATATCGCGCGCCTGTCCTTGCGCCTGTGGTACCGGGAAATGCTGGAACCCACGGGCGTGTGGCACGAGGAGATTGACACCGGCATCCGCCCGGCGCACGCGGCCCTGAGCGCAATGCTGGCCCATCGCATGGGGCTGGCCGAACCCGATCTGGCCATCGAGCGGCTGGCGTTCTGCGTGGTCGGCCAGGCCATCCAGGTGATGGTCATGCGCGACGTCGTCGACAAGGTCAGCCCCGCTCTGCTGAGCAGCGACGAAGCCATCGACACCTGGATGGAGCGCATGGTCGACTACGCCGAAGCAATGATCAACGCCGAACAGGCACGCATGACTGCCACCCCTCCCAGCAAACCCCAGCTCCGAAAGAAAAA
>CBFGOU010000031.1:0-16758 GCA_965650445.1 uncultured Oxalobacteraceae bacterium
TGCGCGCGGCAGCGTCAAGGTGGACCTGAGCGAGCTGGACGCGATCGCCGTCGAAGTGCCGGCGGCGGCGCTGCGCGCGCTGCAAGCCAATCCCAACATCGCGTACGTCGAAGAAGACGTCAAACGCTACCCGCTCGCGCTGACGACGCCGTCCAAAAAACCCTATCTGTCCGGCCAGCTGGTCCCCTACGGCATCACCATGGTGCAGGCCGACCAGCTGCCCGACACGCACGCGGCCAACCGCACGCTGTGCATCATCGATTCCGGCATCGACCGCGCCCACGAAGACTTGAGCGGGGTGCCGGCCGATGGCGTCTACGACCGCGGCACCGGCTGGTGGTACACCGACGAGAACCACCACGGCACCCACGTGGCCGGCACCATCGCCGCCATCAATAACAGCGGGGTCGGCGTGGTCGGCGTCAATCCGAACAAACAGCTCAGGCTGCACATCGTGAAGGTGTTCGGCGCCGACGGCTGGGCCTACTCGTCCAGCCTCGCTGCGGCGGCCAGGCAGTGCGGCAAGGCCGGCGCCAACGTCATCAGCATGTCGCTGGGCGGCGCCTCTCCCAGCCGCACCGAACAGCGCGTGTTCGACAGGCTGGCAAAAAACGGCGTGCTGTCGGTGGCGGCGGCGGGCAACGACGGCGACTCCACCGTTTCCTACCCGGCCGGCTACGCCAGCGTGATGATGGTGGGCGCGCTGGACCAGAACAAGGCCTGGGCTAACTTTTCTCAATACAACAGCAAGGTGGAAATCTCCGCGCCTGGTGTGATGGTGCTGTCGACCGTGCCGATGGGCGCCGGCGCCGCTGCCGCGCTGACGGTGGGCACCAGGGTCTACGCGCCGGGCACCATGGATGGCTCGCCCAAGACCAGCGCCAGCGCGCCGCTGGCCGACTTCGGCATCGGCGATACGCTTCAGCCCGCCGTCAGCGGCAAGGTCTGCCTGATTGCGCGCGGCAGCATCGACTTCGCCACCAAGGTAAGCAACTGCCAGAACAGCGGCGGCGTCGGAGCGGTGGTGTACAACAATGTGGCCGGTGGCTTTAACGGCACGCTTGGCGCCACCGTCACCAGCATCCCCTCGGTCACCGCGTCCGATACCGAAGGCGCCGCACTCAGGACCCAGCTGGGCCAGGGCGCCACGGTCGGCGTCAAGGCCACCAACTATGCCTATTACGACGGCACCTCGATGGCGACGCCGCACGTGTCGGCGGTGGCGGCGCTGGTGTGGAGCTACTACCCTGGCTGTAGCGGCGCGCAGATCCGCGCCACCCTGGGCAAGAGCGCGCTCGACCTCGGGCCGGCGGGCCGCGACGACAAGTTCGGCTTCGGCCTGGTGCAGGCCAAGGCCGCCTTCGAGCGCATCCGGACCTACGGCTGCGGCAAGTAATCGTTGCAAGAAAAAGAGACGCCGCGGCGTCTCTTTTCCTTGCACGCGCATCCAAGGCGGATGAAATTTCCCGAGCGCAAGTAGCGGGCAAGCATCGCTACCTAGCTGGGGCGCAAAATCATAGCACCGCCGATGCCCCGCACAACTGCCTCAAATAAAAATCACGATGGGAAGGCGCGCAAACAACAGTTGATGACCCCTCCACAAATGTTGGTTGATTCCGCCAATTCATTGACCCTACACTGGCTCTCCGCTGCTCGACAATCGGGCAGCGGACGGCACCCACAAAGTGCCGGCCCGGCGCGCTGATCAGCCAGTTCACCTTGAGGTCAGCGCAACAGAATGCACGCAAGCCACCAGAGCTTGCGGCGACATACTACAGGGGACCTCGCTGCGGTTTTTCGAGGTCCCCTACATTTTCAAATCGGAGAAACTCCATGATGCACACTCAGCCTGTCATGTCCTCGATCGCGGCTGCGGTCAAGGTGTTGGTTGCAACGGTAGCAGTTGGATTCATCGGTAGTGCGTCGGCGGCCGCGGACACAAGCCGCGTGATCGTCGCCTTCAAGCCAGGCGCGGCAGCCAGCCTCAAAGCGGTGGTCGCCAAAGCCAAGGGTGCCGTCAAACATGAAATCGCCGGCATGGACGCCATGGCCATCGAAGTGCCGAGCGCGGCCCTGAAGGGCTTGCAAAACAATCCCAACGTCGAGTACGTCGAGGAAGATGTGCTGCGCAAAGCCTTTGCGCTGACCTCGCCCTCGACCGGCACGCCGTACGCCAGCGGCCAGCTGGTACCCTACGGTATCAAGATGGTGCAGGCCGACCTGCTGCCCGACACCAATGCCGCCAACCGCAAGCTGTGCATCATCGACTCCGGCATCGACCGGTCCCATGAAGACCTGTCGGGCAACAAGCTGAGCGGCGAATACGACGCCGGCACCGGCTGGTGGTACACCGACGAGAACCACCACGGTACCCACGTGGCGGGCACCATTGCCGCGATCAATAACAGCGGCGTCGGGGTGGTCGGCGTCAATCCGAACAGGCAGCTCAAGATCCACATCGTCAAGGTATTCGGCGCCGACGGCTGGGCTTACTCGTCCACCCTGGCGACGGCCGCCAACAAGTGCGGCGCAGCCGGTGCCAACGTGATCAGCATGTCGCTCGGTGGCGGGCGCGCCAGCAAGACCGAACAGCGGGCCTTCGACGCTTTGCAGGCCAAAGGCGTGCTGAGCATCGCGGCCGCCGGCAACGACGGCAACACCGTCGTTTCCTACCCGGCCGGGTACGCCAGCGTGATGATGGTCGGCGCGCTCGACGAAAACAAAGCCTGGGCCACCTTTTCGCAATACAACAGCAAGGTCGAAATTGCCGCACCGGGCGTGTCGGTGCTGTCCACCGTGCCGATGAACAGCGGCTCGCAATCGGCGCTGACGGTCGGCGCGACCACCTACGCCCCTGGCGGCATGGATGGCTCGCCGAAAAAGAGCGCCGCGGCCGCGCTGGCGGACTTCGGCATCGGCGACACGGTCAATCCCGCCGTGTCCGGCAAAGTGTGCCTGATCGCACGCGGCACCGTCGACTTCGCCACCAAGGTCGTCAATTGCCAGAACAGCGGCGGGGTGGGCGCGATCGTCTACAACAATGCGGCCGGCGGCTTCGGCGGCACGCTGGGCACGACCGCGACCACGATACCGTCGGTCACCGCGTCCGATACCGAAGGCGCGGCCATGAAAGCCCAGCTGGGCCAGACCGCCACCATCAAGGTCACGCCGTCGAGCTATGCCTACTATGACGGCACCTCCATGGCCACGCCGCACGTCTCGGCCGTGGCGGCCCTGGTGTGGAGCTACTACCCCACCTGCACCGGCACCCAGATCCGCAACTCGCTCGACAAGAGCGCGCAAGACCTGGGCGCAGCGGGCCGCGATACCAAGTTCGGCTATGGCCTGGTGCAAGCCAAGGCCGCCTACGACCGCATCAAGACTTACGGCTGCGGCAACTAAACGGGCCAAGCCCACGCGAACGGCCCGGTCGGCACCCGACCGGGCCGTTTTTTTAGGCGACTGTCCTCTATAATGGATGCTTTCGCAAAACCAATACCACCACATCATGGAATTAGCCAAGTCTTTCGAGCCAGCCGATATTGAACAATTCTGGCGCACCGAGTGGGAACAGCGCGGATATTTCGCCGCCACCACCGATGCATCCAAGCCATCGTTTTCCATCCAGCTGCCGCCGCCGAATGTGACCGGCACCCTGCACATGGGCCATGCGTTCAACCAGACCATCATGGATGGCCTGACCCGCTACTACCGCATGCGCGGCTTCAATACCGCCTGGATTCCCGGCACCGATCACGCCGGCATCGCGACCCAGATCGTGGTGGAACGCCAGCTGGACGCGCAGAAAATGTCGCGCCACGACCTCGGCCGCCAGCAGTTCGTCAGCAAGGTGTGGGAGTGGAAAGAAAAATCCGGCAATACCATTACCGGCCAGATGCGCCGCATGGGTACCTCGCCCGACTGGGCGCGCGAATATTTCACGATGGACGAGACCCGCTCGAAGGTCGTCACCGAGGTCTTCGTCCGCCTGTTCGAACAAGGGCTGATCTACCGCGGCAAGCGCCTGGTCAACTGGGACCCGAAACTCGGTACCGCCGTGTCGGACCTGGAAGTGGTGTCGGAAGAGGAAGACGGCTCGATGTGGTACATCAAGTACCCGCTGGCCGATGGCAGCGGCCACCTGACGGTCGCCACCACCCGTCCTGAAACCCTTCTGGGCGACGTCGCCGTGGCGGTCGATCCGACCGACGAGCGTTACCAGCATCTGGTGGGCAAGATGCTCGACCTGCCCCTGACCGGCCGCCAGATCCCCATCATTGCCGACGAATATGTCGACAAGGCCTTCGGCTCGGGCTGCGTCAAGATTACCCCTGCCCACGACCAGAACGACTATGCCGTCGGCCAGCGCCACCAGTTGCCGATGATCTGCGTGTTCACCCTGGACGCCAGGATCAACGAGAACGCCCCTGCCGCCTACCAGGGCATGGACCGCTTCGCCGCGCGCAAGCAGGTCGTCGCCGATCTCGACGCGCAAGGCTTGCTGGAACAAGTCAAGCCGCACAAGCTGATGGTGCCGCGCGGCGACCGCACCGGCGTCGTGATCGAACCGATGCTGACCGACCAGTGGTTCGTTGCCATGAGCAAGCCGGCGCCGGAAGGCACTTTCTTCCCCGGCAAATCGATCGCCGAAGTCGCGCTGGAGAAAGTTGCCCAGGGCGAGGTCAAATTCGTCCCGGAAAACTGGAGCACCACCTACAACCAGTGGCTGGAAAACATCCAGGACTGGTGCATTTCGCGCCAGCTGTGGTGGGGCCACCAGATCCCGGCCTGGTACGACGACGCCGGCAATGTCTTCGTGGCCAAGACCGAAGACGAAGCGCGCGCCAAAGCCGCCGCCGCCGGCATCAGCGCGCCGCTGCGCCGCGACGACGACGTGCTCGACACCTGGTTCTCGTCGGCACTGGTGCCCTTCTCGACCATGGGCTGGCCCGAAGAAACCCCGGACATGAAGATGTTCCTGCCTTCGTCCGTGCTGGTGACCGGATTCGACATCATCTTCTTCTGGGTCGCGCGCATGGTCATGATGACCGCGCACTTCACCGGCAAAGTGCCGTTCGAGACCGTCTACGTGCACGGCCTGGTGCGCGACTCGACCGGCCAGAAGATGTCCAAGTCCAAGGGCAACACGCTCGACCCGATCGACCTGATCGACGGCATCGGCGTGGAACAGCTGGTGGTCAAGCGCACCACCGGGCTGATGAACCCGAAGGACGCGGAAAAAATCGCCAAAGCCACCCGCAAGGAGTTCCCGGAAGGCATTTCCGCCTACGGCAGCGACGCCGTGCGCTTCACCATGGCCAGCTACGCCTCGCTGGGCCGCAACATCAATTTCGACCTGGGCCGCTGCGAAGGCTACCGCAACTTCTGCAACAAGATGTGGAACGCCACCCGCTTCGTGCTGATGAACACCGAAGGCAAGGATTGCAGCGCCAACGATGCCGACCTGTCGCAGGCCGACCGCTGGATCATCTCCATGATGCAGCGCGCCGAGCAGGAAATCGCCAAGGGCTTCGAAGATTACCGCTTCGACAATATCGCCACCGCCATCTACCAATTCGTCTGGGACGAGTATTGCGACTGGTATCTGGAAGTGGCCAAGGTCCAGGTGCAGCAGGGCAGCGAGGGCCAGCAGCGCGCCACCCGCAACACCCTGCTGCGCGTACTGGAAGTCATCCTGCGCCTGGCCCATCCGATCGTGCCTTTCGTCACTGAAGCACTGTGGCAAGCGGTCGCCCCGCTGGCCGGCAAGCAGCTCAAGGCCGAAGGCGACTCCATCATGATGCAGCCGTATCCGCAAGCCAACGAGGCCCTGATCGATGCGGCGGCCGAAGACTGGATGAGCCAACTCAAGGCCTTGGTCGACGCCACCCGCAACCTGCGTGGCGAAATGCAGATCTCGCCATCGGTGCGCGTGCCGCTGATCGTGGAAGCGTCCGACGCCGCCGACAAGGCCCGCCTGAGCAGCTTTGCCGCCTACGTGCACATGCTGGGCAAGCTGTCGGAAGTGAACATCGTCGATGCCCTGCCCGAATCGCCGGCCGCGGTGTCCATCGTCGGCACGACCAAGCTGATGCTGAAAGTCGAGATCGACGTCGCCGCCGAGCGCGAGCGCCTGTCGAAAGAGATTGGCCGCATCGAAGCCGAGATTGCCAAGGTCAATGGCAAACTGGGCAATGAAAGCTTCGTGGCGCGCGCACCGGAAGCGGTGGTTACCCAGGAAAAAGAACGCCTGGTCAACTTCACTGCCACCATCAGCAAATTGCGCGAACAGTTCGGCAAACTAGCGGCTGCCTGAGCGCGCTTTGCCATTGGCAGCCATGACAGAGGGAGAATGAGCGACGCGGCCGTGGCCATCCGGACGGCGCAGGCGGAAGACGCCGGCGCCGTCAGCGCACTGCTGCTCAGCCTGGCTAACCGCTGCACCCTGTATCCCGACATGCGCGGTGCCGAGCGCTTTCTGGCCAGCCTTGCGCCGGACGCGCTGCATGCGGTGATCGCCTCGCCCGCGTATCGCTACCTCACCGGCTGGATCGACGGCAGCCTGGCCGGTGTCATCGCACTGCGCGACAACAGCCACCTGTACCACCTGTTCGTGGCTGATCAGTTCCAAGGGCGAAAGATTGCTTCAGTTTTATGGACGGAGCTGAAACGGCTGGCGCTGGAAGCGGGCAACCCGGGCCGCTTCACCGTCAACGCCAGCGTCGGCGCGGTGCCGGTGTACCGCGCGTTCGGCTTTCGCATCCACGGCGACTATGTTGCCACCAAGGGCATCGTGTACGTCCCGATGCGCTACGCCGGCAAAACTAGGAACGCTTGAGCCTTCGGCTGAGATGCCGGTCCAGCTGGTTGGCGAAGTTCTGCCGGTCGGCCTGGCCGAACGGGGCCGGTCCGCCGGTGTCGACGCCGCCGCTGCGCAACTCCTCCATGAATTTGCGCATGGTCAGTTGCTGGGCGATGTTATCTTCCGTATAAAACTCGCCGCGCGGATTGAGCGCAAAGCCGCCCTTGGCCAGCACGTCGGCGGCAAGGGGAATATCGCCGGTGACCACCAGATCGCCCGGCGCCAGCAGGCGCACGATCTCGGCGTCGGCCACATCGGGCCCTTGTGCCACTTGCAGCGCGCGCACGAAGCGCGACGGCGGCACCCGCATCAGCTGGTTGGCCACCAGCGTGACCTGCAGCTGCAGCCGCTCGGCTACCCGGTAGAGGATGTCCTTGATCACCGCCGGGCAGGCATCGGCGTCGACATAAATTTGCATCGGATCCCTTCGTGAATCGATTACGGCAGGCGAGATCCTACAATATTACCGTCGAGTGTGCCTTCAGGTGTGAAATCGGGCGGCGGGGTCAGGGCGTCGGACGCTCAAGGCAGGTTGTCCCACAAATCGCCGGTCGGGCTGGTGCGGGGAGCGGCAACCCCAAAATGTTGATACGCAAGTGGAGTAGCGATGCGCCCACGCGGAGTGCGCTGCAAATAGCCCTGCTGGATCAGATACGGCTCAAGCACGTCTTCAATGGTATCGGCTTCCTCACCGATTGCCGCAGCCAGGTTGCCAATGCCGACCGGCCCGCCGCCGAACTTGAACAGCACCGCTTCCAGCAGCTTGCGGTCCATCAGATCGAAACCGACCGTATCCACATCGAGCATTTTCAATGCCGCATCGGCCATCGGCTTGGTAATCTCGCCGGTGCCTTTCACCTCGGCGTAATCGCGCACTCGTCGCAACAGGCGGTTGGCAATGCGCGGCGTGCCCCGTGCGCGCAAAGCGATTTCGCGCGCGCCCTCTTCCGCGATTGGCGCATTGAGCAGGGCCGCGCTACGGGTAACGATGCGCGTCAATTCCTGCGCGTTATAAAACTCCAGCCGCGCCACAATGCCGAAACGGTCGCGCAGCGGATTGGTCAGCATCCCCGCGCGCGTGGTGGCGCCGACCAGGGTGAACGGCTGCAGGTCCAGCTTGACCGAACGCGCCGCCGGACCTTCGCCGATCATGATGTCGATCTGGTAGTCTTCCAGCGCCGGATACAAAATCTCTTCGACCACCGGCGAGAGCCGGTGAATCTCGTCGATGAACAGCACATCGTTCACTTCCAGATTGGTCAGGATGGCCGCCAGATCGCCCGGACGCTCCAGCACCGGCCCGGAAGTCTGGCGCAGGTTAACGCCCATTTCGCGCGCAATGATGTGGGCCAGGGTCGTCTTGCCCAGACCCGGCGGGCCGAACAGCAATGTGTGATCAAGCGCTTCGCGCCGTTTGCGCGCCGCCGAAATAAAAATCTCCAGCTGGTCGCGGATCTTCTCCTGGCCGACATATTCGTCAAGCTGCTTGGGCCGCAAAGCGCGCTCGATCGCCTCTTCGTTGGGCGAAGCGGGCGTGGCGGCAATGACCCGCTGCTCGGTGAAATTGTCGGTCTGAATGCTCACGCTTTATCCTTTTGAGAGCGCCTTGAGCGCGTACTTGATGCCATCGGAAACGCTGCTGCCAGCCGGCAGGTTCTTCAGCGCGAGCGTGGCCTCCTTGTCAGAATACCCCAAAGCCAGCAGTGCGTTGAGGATGTCCGATTGGGCGTCGTGCTGGACCGCGCCACCGGGCGCGCCCAGGTCCGCGCCCAGCTTGCCCTTCAATTCCAGCAGCAAACGCTCGGCGGTCTTTTTGCCGATTCCGGGAACCTTCACCAGCCGCCCTGCTTCCTGCAAGGTCACCGCTTGCGCCAGATCGGCAATGGTCATGCCGGACAAAATCGACAGCGCGGTCCGCGCCCCCACGCCGGTAATCTTGATCAATTGCCGGAACACGGCCCGCTCGGACGCGTTGCCGAAGCCGAACAGCAAATGCGCATCTTCGCGGATGGCCTGGTGGGTGAACAAAGTCACCTTTTCGCCCAGCTGCGGCAAGTTGTAGTACGTGCTCATCGGCACATCGACTTCGTAGCCGACGCCGTTGCAGTCGACCAGCAGCTGCGGCGGATTTTTCTCCAACAGAATTCCGGAAATACGACCGATCATAAGAACCTTTAAACGAGGCGGCCGCGCTTCATGCGCAAGCCGGAGAGCGAAGGGGCGAGCGCGCCGATCAGGGCCAGGGTGTCGTGGCTGTTGGCGTGGCAGATGGCAACGCCAAGCGCGTCGGCGGCATCGGTGCCTGGCAGGCCGGGCAACAGCAATAGTCGCGCGACCATTTCCTGCACTTGCTCCTTGGCGGCCTTGCCATGGCCGGTAACGGCTTGCTTGACTTGCAGCGCCGTGTATTCGGCCACGCTGAGGTCGGCACCGACCAGCGCGGTGATGGCGGCGCCGCGCGCCTGTCCAAGCAGCAAGGTCGATTGGGGATTGACGTTGACGAAGACTTTTTCGATCGCCGCGCAGGTCGGCCGATAGGTGCGCACCACCTCGCCGATCCCGTCGAGGATGATCTTGAGGCGGCCGGGCAACTCGCCTTCGGCCACGGTCTTGATGGTGCCGGAGGCAATGTACCGCAGCTTGCTGCCCTGCTTTTCGATAATGCCGAAGCCCGTGGTGCGCAGGCCCGGATCAATGCCAAGAATAATCATTATCGAATGTTATACCGCCGGGCAAGCTTTGGCGTGCCCGGCGCGTGATTTTAGTGGCGGAAATGACGCGTGCCGGTGTACAGCATCACGACGCCACGCTCGTCGGCCGCGTCAATCACTTCCTGGTCGCGCACCGAGCCGCCCGGCTGGATCACGCAGGTCGCGCCGGCGTCGACCACGACGTCGAGGCCGTCACGGAACGGGAAGAAGGCGTCCGACGCCACAGCCGAACCCACCAGTTCGAGGCCGGCGTTTTGCGCCTTGATCGAGGCGATGCGGGCCGAATCGATGCGGCTCATCTGGCCGGCGCCCACGCCCAGGGTCATGCCATTGGCACAGAAGACGATGGCGTTGGACTTGACGAACTTGGCCACGCGCCAGGCGAACATCAGGTCTTGCAGCTGCTGCTGGGTCGGCTGCTTCTTGGTGACCACGCGCAGGTCGCCCAGGCCGACATTCTTGGCGTCGGGCGATTGCACCAACAGGCCGCCGCCGACGCGCTTGACGTCGAAGGGGTTGTTGTCCTGGCCGAGCGGAATTTCCAGCAGGCGTACGTTCTGCTTGGCCGACATGATTTGCCTGGCTTGCTCGGTGAACGATGGCGCGATCAGCACTTCCACGAACAGCTTGGCGATGGCTTCGGCGGCCTTGCCGTCGACTTCGACGTTAAACGCGATGATGCCGCCGAAGGCCGAGGTCGGGTCCGTCTTGAGCGCACGGTTGTAAGCGTCCAGCGCGTCGGCGCCGATCGCCACGCCGCACGGGTTGGCGTGCTTGACGATGACGCAACCGGCTGCCTGGCCCAGGCCGCCCAGCGACTTGACGCATTCCCAGGCCGCATCGGCATCGGCAATATTGTTGTACGACAGTTCCTTGCCTTGCAGCTGAGTGTACGCAGCCAGCGAGCCGGCCGCCGGCGCCAGGTCGCGATAGAACGCGGCCGACTGGTGCGGGTTTTCGCCGTAGCGCATGTCCTGCACTTTTTCCACGGTGATATTGAGCGTCTGCGGATAGGTGGCGCGGGTGGCGTGGGCCTTGTCTTCGCCCAGGCTGGTCAGGTAGTTGGTGATGGCGCCGTCGTATTGGGCGGTGTGGGCGAACACTTTCTTTGCCAGACGGAATTTGGTGTCGTAGCTGACCGGACCGGCGCCGCTGCTGGCGCCTTTCATTTCGGCAAGTACCACGCCGTAATCGGCCGGATCGACGATGACGACCACGTCCTTGTGGTTCTTGGCAGCCGAGCGCAGCATGGTCGGGCCGCCGATGTCGATGTTTTCGATCGCGTCTTCCAGCGTGCATTCGTTCTTGGCCACGGTTTGCTGGAACGGATACAGGTTGACCACCACCATGTCGATGGTCGGGATACTGTGTTCGGTCAGCTTGGCGACGTGTTCAGGGAAATCGCGGCGCGCCAGGATGCCGCCGTGCACTTTCGGGTGCAGGGTCTTGACGCGGCCATCCAGCATTTCCGGAAAGCCGGTGTAGTCGGCCACTTCAGTGACGGGCACGCCATTGTCGGCCAGCAGCTTGGCAGTGCCGCCGGTCGACAGGATATTTACGCCAAGGGCGGACAGCGCGCGCGCGAAATCGAGCACGCCAGTCTTGTCGGAAACGGAAATAAGGGCTTGTTTGATCATGATAGTGGCCTGGTTGTGGAAATATTCGGAGAGTGCGGGCGTTCCCGGCAGAACCGCGCCGGTACGCCGGAAGTGCGGAACGCGGGCTTACAGCAGTCCGTGTTCCTGCAGCTTTTTGCGCAGGGTGTTGCGATTGATGCCCAGCATTTGCGCGGCGTGCGATTGATTGCCTTCAGCGCGCGTCATGACGACTTCGAGGATAGGCTTTTCGACAGTCAGCACGACCATGTCGTAAATATTCGATGCCTGCTGCTCGCCCAGGTCGTTGAAATACTCTTCAAGACTTTTCTGGACTACTTCCTGAATGCTTTCTTTGCTCATGTCTTAGTGCTTCATCTTCTGATTAACGTTCTAGCCGCTGCTCTACAGGCAGCGTCGTCCCGGGTATTGTTCTTGGTAGTCTGTCTGGCGTTTCAGGCGGCCATGGCCGTTTCCATCTCCGCCGCGGGCCGGTATTGTAACCGCTCTCCCAGCGCGCGCTGCGATTCGAAAAAGCCGGCCACCGCATCGAGCTGGCCGGCGGTCGATTCCAGCAGGTTCATTTGCTGGCGAAACGCTTCGCCGCCCAGCAGATCGCGTACATACCAGCCGATGTGCTTGCGCGCCGTGCGCACGCCGACGAATTCGCCGTAGAAGGCATAGTGGGCCTGCAAGTGTTCGCTCATCAGCCCGGCCACCTCGTCCACCGTGGGCGCCGCCAAGTGTTCGCCGGTGCGCAGGAAATGGTCGATCTCGCGGCAAATCCATGGGCGCCCTTGGGCCGCGCGGCCGATCATGACGGCGTCGGCGCCGGTGTGGGCCAGCACGGCGCGGGCTTTTTCGGGCGTGGTGATGTCGCCGTTGGCGACCACCGGGATGCGCACCGCCTGCTTGACGGCGGCGATGGTGTCGTACTCGGCTTCGCCACTGTAACCGTCGGCGCGGGTGCGGCCGTGCAAGGTCAGCATCTGGATGCCGGCATCTTCGGCAATGCGGGCGATGCGCAGGGCGTTCTTGTTCTGGCGGTTCCAGCCGGTGCGGAATTTGAGCGTGACCGGCACATCCACGGCGCGCACAACGGCATTCAGTATCTTTTCCACCAAGTCTTCGTGCTGCAGCAGGGCCGAGCCGCACCAGTTGTTGCACACCTTCTTGACCGGGCAACCCATATTGATGTCAATGATCTGGGCACCGCGCTCGACATTGAAGCGCGCGCAATCGGCCAGGTCCTGGGGATCGGCCCCGGCGATCTGCACGGCCTTCGGTTCCATCTCGCCGGCGTGGTCGGTGCGGCGCGCACTCTTTTCGCTGGCCCACAGGCGCGGATTGGATGCCGCCATTTCCGATACCGCATAGCCGGCGCCGAGCTGCTTGCACAACTGGCGGAATGGCCGGTCCGTCACGCCCGCCATCGGGGCGACGAAAACGTTATTGCGGAGGGAATAGGGGCCGATGTGCACTGGGTGTGTTGATAAAGAGTTAGCGGGAACCCTCTATTTTACCCGAAGCACTGCCCAATTTATAAGCACTATTTTGTATTTGACTGTCATGAATACGAACGAAAACCGCAGTGGCTCAGGCCAGCTCGTCCAGCGCACGCACCTGCAGGTGTGCCACCTCGCCCCAGCTGCACAATTCCAGCTTGCCGTCGTGGTAGCGCAAGCGGTTGATGCTGGCATTTTTCACCGCGAAGTCGCGCGGCGAGGCCAGCGACAGGCCGAGCGCGGCGCGGTAGGCGCATTCGAGCACGCCGCCGTGGGCCACCAGCGCCAGCGTTTGGCCGGGATGGGCGGCGGCAATCGCCCCGATGGTGCGGGTGCAGCGCTGATAGAACTGGCGGAAACTTTCCGCCACCCTTGCGCCGGGTGGCATGAGGGCGTCGATGTCACGCGCCTGCCAGGCCGCGAACTCGGCCGGGAAGCGCTGCTCGATTTCGCTGTACAGCAAGCCTTCGAAGCCGCCGTAACAGCGCTCGCGCAGCCCGGCGTGCACGGTCAGCGGCATGCCCACGGTGCTGGCAACTGCCTGCGCGGTCTGGCGCGCGCGCTGCAGGTCGCTGGTATAGATCGCGTCGAAAGGTTCGTTTTCCAGCGCGCCGGCCAGGGCCTCGGCCTGGCGTTCGCCCTCGGCGTTGAGGGCGATATCGATATGGCCTTGCAGGCGGCGTTCGGCATTCCAGGCCGTTTCGCCGTGGCGGATCAGGATCAGGGTGGTCGCGTCGATGGGGGCGTTCTTATTAGCAGGGGTGGTCATGAGGTTCTTTCGCCCGAACCTCGGGGCGTGGATGGGAATTATGGTTCGAGTGTCGGTGCGATGTCGGGGTTCAGCGAGTAGACGCCGTAGATCTGCGCTTCGTCAAGGATGTGGCCGCGGATCGCCAGGCGCGCTTCCGGCCCGGTGAAACGGTCTTCGAGCGCAATGCGTGGAATGTCGAGCGCGTACAGGCAAAACAGATAGGTATGCACGCGCAGGTCGTTCCATGGCGGACAGGGGCCGTCGTAGCCGTAATACTCGCCGGCCATGTCGGGGTCGGTCGCGAACCAGCTGGTGTAATCGTTGAGGCCGTGGCGCAGTTGATGCTCTGTGCCGTTTTTGATGGTAAACGGCACCAGCGGACCGCTTTTGCCGTGCGGCGTGACCAGGTCGGAGAACTTGCCTTCGCCGATGGCGTGCAGCGCCGGCGGGATATCGACCAGGGTCCAGTGATAAAAATCGGCGCGCGGCAGATTTTCGGCCACCACCCTGCCCTCCAGATTGACGTCCGTGCCGACCGAGGGCGCGTCGATGTCGCGGCATAGCAGCACCAGCGACTGGGTACCGGTGGGTACGTCGTCCCAGGCCAGGTGCGGATTGCGGTTGGTCGACAGGCGGGTGCGATTGACGGGGTCGATCAGGGCGAACGCGCATTGCGGCGGGATCAGCCCGCCGTCACGGAAGGAATCACTCCACAGTCTCATCGCCACTCTCCCACACTATTGTTATGACAGCTTTTTTACTTCGAGGTTCAGCGCGGCGCGATCTGCAGCCAGAATGTCACCGGGCCATCATTGGTCAGCGACACCTTCATGTCCGCCCCGAATTGGCCAGTCTCCACTGTCGCATGGCGCGCGCGCGCCTGTCGCACAACATGTTCGAACAGGCGCAAGCCGTCCTGCGGGGCGGCGGCCGGGGTAAACGAGGGCCGCGTGCCCGAATTGGTGTCGGCCGCCAGCGTAAATTGCGGCACCAGCAGCAGGCCGCCGGCGATGTCGGTGAGGCTGCGGTTCATTTTGCCGGCCTCGTCCGAAAACACCCGGTAGGCCAGCAGCTTGGCCAGCAAGGCGTCGGCCTCGCGCTCGCTATCGCCTTTTTCGGCGCACAGCAGCACCAGCAGCCCGGCGTCAATGGCGCCGACGAGCACGCCGTCGACCTTCACGCTGGCTTGGCTGACCCGTTGCAACAGGGCAATCATGCGGCCAAGGTCACGCGGGCGAACTTGCGTTTGCCCACTTGCAGCACGAAGGTGCCGGCGTCGATCTTCAAGCCTTTGTCGCTGATGACCGCGCCATCGACCCGCACCCCGCCCTGGTCGACCATGCGCATGGCTTCCGAGGTGGAGGCGCACAGCCCGGCCTGCTTGAGCAGGTGGGCCACGCCCAGCGGCGCGCCGCTCAAGCTGACTTCCGGCACGTCGTCCGGAATGCCGCCCTTGGCGCGGTTGACGAAATCGGCCAGCGCTTCCTCGGCCGCCTGGGCCGAATGGAAGCGCGTCACGATTTCCTGGGCAAGGGCAACCTTGGCATCGCGCGGATTGCGGCCGCCTTCGACTTCGGCTTTGAGTTGCGCCAATTCCGCGAGCGACCGGAACGACAACAATTCGTAATAGCGCCACATCATGACGTCGGAAATGCTCATCAGCTTGCCGAACATGGTGTTGCCCGGCTCGGTGATGCCGATGTAATTGTTTTTCGACTTGGACATCTTATCCACGCCGTCGAGGCCTTCCAGCAGCGGCATGGTCAGAATGCACTGCGGTTCCTGGCCATAATCTTTCTGCAATTCGCGCCCGACCAGCAAATTGAATTTCTGATCCGTTCCACCCAGCTCAAGGTCCGATTTCAAAGCCACCGAATCGTAGCCCTGCATCAAAGGATAAAGGAACTCATGGACCGATATCGGTGTCCCACTCTTGTAGCGTTTGGTGAAGTCGTCGCGCTCCATCATGCGTGCCACGGTGTAACGCGACGCCAGCTGGATCATCCCGCGCGCGCCCAGCGGGTCGGACCATTCCGAGTTGTAACGGATTTCCGTGCGCGCCGGGTCCAGCACCAGCGAAGCCTGCTTAAAGTAGGTCATCGCATTGACTTCAATTTGCTCCTTGGTCAGGGGCGGACGGGTAACGTTGCGGCCGGACGGGTCGCCGATCATGGAGGTAAAGTCGCCGATCAGAAAGATGACCTGGTGTCCCAGGTTTTGCAGCTGGCGCATCTTATTGAGCACCACGGTGTGGCCCAAGTGCAAGTCGGGGGCGGTCGGGTCCAGGCCCAGTTTGATGCGCAGCGGCTGGCCGGTTTGCTCGGAACGCGCCAGCTTTTGGGCGAACTCGCTTTCGATCAGCAGTTCGTCGACGCCGCGTTTGGTAATCGCGAGCGCTTCCAGGACGGCATCCGTCAACGGCAGGGAAGGCGAAGCCGGTGCGGCGGCAGTCGTCTTGGAGGTGGCGGTAGAAGTCATAAGTACTTGATAAGATGCTTGAAATTCGATTGGCCGGGGAAAACGAAATGGTTGGCCTATCGCTGGAGTTTGATATAATGCTCGATCCGATCAATCTTGCCGAATGAAAACTAATTAAAACAACAAGAGAAATAGTCGTCCACCACGCGGATGTTCAAGCGGCAAATTTTAACTGATTGCATGAACCCTACAAACAAATTCACAGGCAAAAGCTGGTCCAGCCTGCTAGGAACGACGCGAAAGGCGCGCATTATCAGCGCTGGCGCGATCTTTCTTGCAGTGTGCGCATTCGGTGCCGCCGGCGTCGCGCCGCTGGCCCCGGATGCGTCGGACCTGCCGGTCAAATCGATCGCCCAGGATCTGGAACTGCCGAACCTGGCCGAACAGATCGCCGCGCTGCAGCAGGACCAGCAGCAATTCATCCACGAAGAACGAGTCCGCGCCGGCGACACCCTGTCGGCCCTGTTCAACCGCCTCGGCGTTGACGATCCGGACGCAGTGCAATTCATCAAGTCCGACAAGATCGCCAAAGGCGTCATGCAGCTCAAGACCGGCAAGCGCGTCCAGGCGCAGACCGGCGAAAACGGAGAACTGCAGTGGCTGCGCGCCACCGTTGTCGATAACCTCGACAATCCCGTCAAACAGATTTCGATTACCCGCAAAGGCAACAAGTTCATCGCCGACGCCGCTCCCGCCAAGCTGGAACGCCGCGTTGAAATGCGCTCGCGCGAAATTACGTCCTCGCTGTACTCGGCCACCGACGCCACCACCGACGGCGGCAAGCTGCCCGACAGCGTGGTCGCCCAGATCATCGAGATGTTCTCGACCAGCATCGACTTCCGCTCCGACCTGAAAC
>CBFGOU010000032.1:0-16674 GCA_965650445.1 uncultured Oxalobacteraceae bacterium
GGTCGATGCCGCCGAAACGCAGCGCGGTCGCGGCCAGGATGCCTTCGACATCCTGAGTGCGGTTTTTTCGTCCTATAATGTCCCCCGGCCCCCCCCCCGCGCCCTGACCCAGGCCGGCTGCATAAAGGAAAACACGATGAAGATTGCCGACCTGCTTGACGGACTGGAGCTAGTTCAGGATTTCACCTACGCCGAACTCGAGCTCATTGCGGGATATGTCACGCACGAGGAGGCGGACAAGGGCAAGGTGATCTTCCAGGAGGGAGAGCCGGGCAACTTCATGCTGATCGTCCTCGACGGACGCATTTCCATCTACAAAAGCAGCGAGCATGGACGGCAATTGCTGTCCAGTGAGATGAAGGGACGCATTGTCGGCGAGATGGCGGTGCTCGATCACGAGCCCAGGTCGGCCACCTGCGTGGCCGAGACCGATTGCGAATTGCTGATTTTAACCAGTGCCAATTTGACCAAGATGGGCCTGGAGCGCCCGACGCTGGCCTATCACTTGATGGCGAGCCTGGCGCGCTTGCTGTCGCGGCGCCTGCGCCGGGCGTCGGCGCTCATGGCGGACTTTCTCGAGCAGTAGGCGGTGCCCCTGGTCACTGGCCAGTATCAGGGGGCTGTTCCAGCTTTCCCTAGCGTGCCGCCAGTATCTCCTTGCGGAACCAATCGTCGAGCATCTGCTTCTCGTACCGGAACATGTCGTTGTCTTGGCGGCTAAAGCCCATCTGATAGTTCGGGTCGCTCAAGCGCCGTTCGCCGCTGCTGAGCACCTTGCCATCCTGTTCGATGTTGTAGCGTAAATGCATACGCGGCCAGTCTGCGCGGCCCCGGTACACGCGCACGTCGCGGATCGCGACGCGCGGGAACACGTCGCCAGCCAGGTCGATGTCGAGTATTTCCACCTGCAACTGTTGCCCAGCCGGTAGCTTGGCCGACAAGGTGTTGAGGTACTCGCGCAAATCCTCTTCCATAAACTCGAGGTCGGCCTGGTGGCGCGGCACATCGGTCATCTTTTCGGGATTGACGTAAGTAACCGTCGCCGTCGCCGACGCGTGCGCAGATGCCGCCAGGAAAGCGGCGGCGAGTATGGCATGTTGAATGAGCTTGCTCATGGCGATTCCTTTGCTGCGTTAGTTGACGTCGATATATACCAATATACGCCGGTTTGCGCGTGACGGGTTCAGCCGCGTCGTCACCGCTTTGTATCAATTTGTCAGGCCGGCTCGCCCAATGAAAAACCCCGGCCATCCCGCGAACGGAATGGCCGGGGCCGGTTCAGCCAGCGTCAGGCGGGCTTAGGCGGCCAAGGGCAGGGCGCTCTGGTTTTGCCGCGGGGCGCGGCGCCGCAGCATGACCGCCATGGCGGCCAGCGCCACACCCATCAGCAGCGCGTCGGCCGGCTCGGGCACGATGTGCACGCCCGGATCGGACAGGCCGACGCCAACGCTGCCTTCACCGCCAGCCATCAGGGCCGGGGTCCAGGTGAACTCGGCCAGGGCGCCGGTCACCGGATCGTAGTTGCCCAGCAAGGCATTGGCCTCGCTGAATGCCGAGACGACGAAGTGCGACACATACTGGGTCACCGGATCGTAGACGCCGTCGAAGGTCAGGTCGAACGACAGGATGCCACCGAATGCCACGGCGTGGAACAGGTCATTGGACGTGTCGTTGCGGAACTGATAGCCGCCGGCCACCGGGGTCACGCCCCAGGAGTCGATGAAGGCGTTACTGTCGAAGCCGACCATGTTGCTCACGACTGCGGTGGCCAGCGGTACATTGCTGCTGGCGCTGAGCTGCATGTCGAGGAAGCCGCTGGCGACCCCGAAGTTGGAGGTGTCGACGGCGACGTGGATGACGCCGGCCGACGCCAGGCTCGTGCCTGCCGCCAGTGCCATGGCCAGGGCGACGCGGCGTACCAGCGAGGTGATTTTATGATTGATGTCGATAAACATGATTGGTTTCCTTAGAAAGCGCCCTGGTAGAAGATTGGCGTGTAGCCGACCACGCTGCGATTCGGGTTGGTGAACGTCAGCGGCACATTGACGCTGGCGCCCACGGCCAGGTTGCCGGACAGGGTGATGTAAGGCTTGCCCGCATCGGTACCGGTGGCATTGTCGAGCGTGATGCCGCTGGTCAAAGCACTCAGCTGCACGTGCAACGGTCCGGTCAGCGCGGTTCCGCTGGTGTTGGTGATCGTCACGCTGCCGACGTACTTGCCGGTGCTGCGGTTAAGCGTGGCGCCTTGCTGCGTCATCTGCACGCTGGTGCTGATATTCTGCGGGCCAACGTTCACGCTGACGCTGTGCGCCTGTTCCGTATTGCCGGCCTTGTCCACGCTCCAGTACGTCAGGGTGTGGGTGCCCGAGGTTGGCAATGCCACCGAGGTGCCGGCTTGCTGCGTGCCGCCGTCTACCGTGAAGTAGGTGCCTGCCACGCCCGAGCTGTCGTCGGTGGCGGTAAAGTTGACCACCGTACCGCGATCAACCCAGCCTTGCGGCGCATTGCTGGTGGTCGCAGGCGCGGTCACGTCCGCGCCTTTGACCAGGCCATGGAAACGCACTTCCGACATATTGCCGAACCAGTTGCCACCGTTAATGATGCGCAGATAACGGTAAGGTACGCCGCCACCGACCGGCAGGGTCTGCCAATCCATGGTCGATCCCGCGCCAGCCGTCAGGGTGGTCCAGGTGGTGTTGTCGTTGGAACCCTGCACCACCGTGCCCTTGATGCGGCCATAATTGCTATCCTGGCGCGCGATCAATTCCACACCCGTCAAGGTGGCCTGGTTGCCGGCCTTGAAGTCGAAGGTGATGTAGCTGCCCGCGCCGGAGTTGTTGGTGCCGATCCGGAAATCGGAGATCGAACCAAGGTTGCCGTCTTGCAGGTTGGCCACTTGCCCCAGGGTGGTCGCGGCCGGCCGGTTGTTCGACGAGTCGATCAGCGTGGTGATGCCGCCCAGGTTCCTGATCACATCGGCCTCGTCGACGAGGACCAGTCCGGTGCTGTCCGTGGTGCTCGTGTCAGGGAAGCCATCCTTGCCGTTTTGCTGCTTGTAGTTGATGGCAAAGGTCACTGCGCCCGGCGTCGCGCCCTGAGGCAAGGTTGCCGTGGCCGTGAAGTTGATGTTGTCGGTCGTGGCAACCGTCGCCGCCTGGCCCTGAATCGTGGCCGTCACGTTGTTGATGGCTTCTTTGGCCGTGAACGTCACCTTGACGGTGTTGCCCGGAACGATACGGTTCCGCAAGGCTTGAGGCGAACTGATCGAAGCGGTCGCGATCTTGTTCGACGATTCCGAGGTGCCGTACAAACGCAGTTCAGACACGTTCCCGAACCACTGGTTGCCGTTGACGATGCGGATGTAGCGGTACGGCTGGGTGCTGTTGATGTTCATGGACTGCCAATCCGCACTGCCGTTGGTGACGTTGGAAATGGTCGTCCAGGTCGAACTGTCGTTGGAACCCTGCACCACGGTGCCGTTGATGCGGCCGGAATACTGGTCTTGGCGTCCAATGATGTCGACCCGGTTCATCGTGGCCGTGCCGCCTTCCTTGAAGTCGAACATCAGCCAGCCGCCGTAGCCGCTGCCGTTGACGCGGAAGTCGGTGAAGCTGCCCAGGTTGTTGTCAAACAGCAGGCCCGCGTAGGATTGCAGGTCGGTGGCAGTGCGGCCACTGGAATCCTTCAGGCTGGTGATGGCCAGTACATTGCTCATGTAGTTGGTCTGATCGGCAATCAGCAGCGACGTGTTGTCGGTGGTGAAGATCGTCGTGGCAGCATCGACGCCCGTCCCGGTCTTGTAGTTGAGGACGAATTTGACCGTGCCCGACGGCGCGCTGCCGTCGACCACCCAAGTGGCTACCCAGTTCAGGTTGTCGGTCGTCGTCACTGTGGCAGGCTGGCCCTGGATCAGCACATTGACATTGCTGATCGGTTCGGTCGACACGAAGGCCAGTTTGACGGTATTGCCGGGAACGATGCGGTTCTTCAGCGCTTGATCCGAGCTGAGCGATACCGATGCCAGCTTGTTGACCGTTTCATAGCGCGCGCCGAAGATGCGGAATTCCGACAGTTCCAGCATCGAGCTCGACGGCTGAATCATCTGGATCTTCAGGAAGCGGAACTGGGCGTTCTTGAGGTCGTCCTGCACCGGCAGGGTTTGCATCTGGTCGTCGACCACGGTGGTGCCGGGGGTCAGGCGGGTCCAGTTTTCCTTGTCGTCGGAACCGAAGATGGCCACGCCGCCGATACGCTCGGGGAAGCCGGAGCGGACCTGCAGCTGGAAGGCGTTGGCCGACATCTTGAAGTTCGGGCCGAAGTCGAGGGTGTGCGCCAGGTTTACGGCCTGGTAGTAGCCGACGAACGAGTCCGGATTATTGTCCAGCGCCTGCGGGATGGCGGTGCCGAAGGTGGACGAGACCAGCATGCCGGAATAGTCGACGCTGCCGTCGCTCATCAGCGGGGTCAGCTTCTTGAGACTGGCCACGGCGTTGTTCAGGGTCGCCAGTTTCTGATTGAACTCGTCGTCGGTGGCCGCGGCGAGCGCATTGTTGGCGTCCGCATAGGCCGCGTTGTAGGTGGCCAGGGTGGAACTGACGTACAGGGTGCTGGCGTCATAGGCCGAGGCAGCGGCGGCAATCGCCCCGGGGCGGTCGGCCGCGACAACCACGCTGACGCGCTTGGAGGTCATGGTGGTGCCGTCCGACGCCGAGACGACGAAGGAATAGGTGCCGGCCTGGGTTGGCTTCCAGGAGAATGCCCCGGTGCTGGTGTCGAACGAGGCGCCTTGCGGCATATTGTCGATCTGGTAGGTCAGCGCGGCAGCGTCGGTGGCGGCGAAACTGGCGTTGATCGTACTGCTCGACGCGGCATAGGTATAGATGTTCAGTTCGGCGGCCCCGGCGGTGAAGACCGGCGCGGTCAGCAGCGTGGACGCCTGCAGGTTGATATTGTCGATCTGCACCGTGGTGCCGCTGCCTTTGATCGTCAGATAGACCAGATCACCCCAGCCCTGGTAAATATTGAAGGCGTAGGTGATATTTTTCCACTCGCCTTTGGTGTCCGGCAAAGTGATGGTGTCGCCGAACGCTTCCATGGTGGCGATGCCATTGGTGCGCACGCGAAATCCGATGGTGCGCGCGCCGTTGCCGTAGCCGACGATGGCCACCTTGCTGCCCGCCGCCGTGGCCGTGACCTCGATGAACGAGGCCGTGCCTTCCTGCTTGGCGGTCGTGTTGGCGTCCAGCGCCGAAAAGCGGTCTTCCACCTCGCGGTATGGATCGGCGATCGGCTTGACCAGGTATTTGCTGCCTTCTGCTGCAGCTGCCGCCGGGATGAACATCCAGAAGTCGCCGCCGCCGTCGACGCCATCCCAGTTGTAGCCAGTGCGGTCGGCAAACATCTTGGTGAAGTACGGGGCGCGCGTCTCCATATCGATGCCGCGTACATACTTGTAGTAGTAGTACAGTTCCCAGGTGTTCTGGGTCAGGCGACCGCGGTAGCCGCCGGCCAGTTGACGGTAGATGACGGTAGGGTTGCCGTTGGCGTCGGTGTGCGAGGCGGTCGGCACCCACGGGACATCGTAGCCCATCATGTACTTGCCGAAAAACTCGGCCGCATCGAGGATGCGGTCATTCAGGAATTCGTAGGGGCCGACCGCGTTGGGCGCGGTGGAAAGGGTGCCGTCGACCGGATCGACTTTGGTGCCCTGGCCGATCAGCAGGCGCGCCAGAATTTCCATGTTGGTGACGTCGCCGGCGCCGTGGGCCTGGTCGCGGCCCATTTCGACGTGCTGGACGACCGGAGGATCGACCGATTCACCGGTAGCGTCATTCTTGTCCACCAGGCGGAACAATTGCTTGATCGCGCCGTTCTGGCCCTGGTCGATCGCCGTCTTGTTGACCGTGAACCACTCGACGCCTTCTTCATAGCGTTCCTTGTTGCCGGTGAAGATGTAGCCCGCCATGGCACCAAGCAGCGGATACAGGTGCTGGTTCATGAAGTAAGAATTCTTGTGCTGCAGGACTTCGATCACCGGTGTGATCAGGTTGGTCGTGAAGTTCTCGGTGTCCTGGTCGGTCCACTGCAGGTCGGCGGTCTGGCAGCTGCTGTAACGAAGGATTTCGGCAGCGGTCACCATGCGGTTGAGCGGAATGCCGGAGTGAATATGCGCATCGTTGTAATACGCATACTGGTTGGGATCCATCTGCGCCCAGATGCGGATAAGCCGCATGGCGTTGCTGCGATAGACCTCGTCGCCCGTGACGTAATACAGAATGGCCTGAGTGTAGGCCTTCAGCGAATCGGCGATGAATTTGGATTCGACGCCCTGGCTATTGAAAGCGTAGACGGCAGGTTTGGTCGGATCGCTGCCCTGATTGCTCGAATTGATCGTCTTCGATGCTGCACCGGAGGTCAGCATCGCATTGAAATGGGTATTCCACGGCTCTTTCTGTGCCAGCACCTGGGCGCGCATATTCTCCAGCATATCCTTGGTCAGACCGACGCCCGGATGTTTGAAGCCGCTCGCATCCACGGTCTCGCTGATCGTCGGTTGATAGGCCGTGACGAGGGTCTGGATGGTGTCGGCTGCGAGTGCGCTGCCGGCGTACGGTACGGCGGTGGCGAGAAATCCTAAAGAAATAACTGCCGAAATAATACGTTTGCGCGTATTGAGTTGTTGAAGCTTGCGCATATTTGGTTCTCCTCCTGATGTTGTCTATGTTTTGTTTTTTGTCGTTGAGTCGCTTCAGCCTGTTCCGGTGGGATCCTTCATAAGTGAGATTGGTATGGTGTGGTGATTGCATGAGCGGCACGCTGGCGCGGCCGGGCAGGGGCCGCGGGCAGCGAACATGGCGTGTCGGGTCCGGCGTGCGGTGGGAGCGGCGTATCGATGGGGAAACTGGACGTGGGCGCGCCGGCAGCCTGTGGGCGAGCCACAGCTGCTGCGACACCGGCTTTCAGCGTATGAAGCTTCAAGAACATGTCCGTCTCCTATTGGTAACGTTCTATGCGTCACATGATATCGATAACATTTCTGACCTTAGCAAACGGTAGCGTGATTGTGTCAGGATGCAATCACGTCGGAAAAACCGTTTCGGGGGTCACTCATGTGCGATCTATTAACGCATTCTATCCAAAGGTAACGACCCGATGTATAGATTGTTGATGTGCATCCATACATTATTGGCATACATTTGGCATGGATTGTCGCCTTGTTATCGATATAAACGCGGCAATATTATGCTGGCGACCAGAATCGACCGCTAATTTGGCTGCTGGGATGCAGGTTGTCTGTTATCGATCTCATAAAACTTGATTGAGGGGAACGAAAATTGTCAGGTGTTGTAAATATTCCACGGTGCCGCTTGCGCCTTGCCTGACGAGCCAATCATTGGAGTGGCGGGGCAGGGGGAGGGATCGTCTTGACGGCGGGAGGTGGTTGCGGGACCCGGTATGCCTGGCGTGCAGGCGCTGCGTAATTGAGCATGAAAGTGATGATGGTGACGGAGGCAACGGTGGTGCCAATAACGGTGCCAACGAGTAGTTTCGCCATGTCAGCGAACCCCTTGTGCATTTCCGCGCGGAGCTCGGCATGCCTGATGTCCGCCCGCGCGAACCCAATTTGCATTTCCTCGCGGAGCTCGGCATGCCGGATGTCGGCCCGCGCGAACCCAGTTTGCATTTCCTCGCGGAGCTCGGCATGCCTGATGTCGGCCCGCGCGAACCCGGTTTGCATTTCCGTCCGCAGCTCGGCAAGCCTGGTGTCGGCCTGGACGAATCCGGTTTGCATTTCTGTCCGCAGCACGGCAAGCTTGGTGTCGGCCTGCGCGAATCCGGTTTGCATTTCCGTCCGCAGCTCGGCATGCCTGGTCTCGGCCTGAGCGAACCCGGTTTGCATCTCCGTCCGCAGCTCGGCGAACCTCTGGTCGACCCGAGCGAAACCCACCTGCATGTCCGCTCGAAGACTCTCGATCTTTATATCAACCTGGGCGAAGCGTGCTTCCGCCCTGCCTTCAAGGGCATGCATGCGTGCATCCATCCGCGCCTCGATGGCTTCGCTGTGCGGATCAGCGTGGTTGTTCTCGGAAGGGGTGCCCATGACACCATCCTGTAAGTGGACGTCATTGGTGTCAATCGTGCGCGCCCCATGCTTGGCGCGCGCTCAAGCCACTGCCGCAGCGCCGGTCTATTTGACGTGAGTTGCGATGAAATAGGTGGCCCCGACCAGAGCAGTGCCGAAGCCGGATACAAAAGTCACCAGTTTCCACGTCTGGGCGCTGATTTCCCGGTGCAGGTCTTCTTTAGAAGCATTGCGTGCGAGTACGATCGCCATGTCCATTTTGATGGCGCCCAGGCATTCTTCCAGCGTGGCGACCCGCTTTTCCATGGATTGATCATAGGGCGGATTGCCACCCGAAGCAAGGCCGCCCGGTTGCGCATCGGTGGCGCGGCGGTGGGGAAGTCCATGCACGCTCATGACAATGTCGTCCATAACAAGGAATAGCAAACGCGCTTTGAATACCAAGCTTAGCGGCTTGCCCCGGCGCGGCTTGATTGTCGATCAATCGTCACTGCATTGCTATTTTCCGAGTTATGAACATACGATATAAACGGTTTTTCGACTTTGTCTGTGCGATATGCAATGCAAGCCACTGTGCGCCAACTAACGGAACGCCTTGTCCATGCGCGCTAGCCTTGCATCACGTTTCAGCCAAGGAGAGCGTCATGCCAACCGGAGCCAGCCAAAAACGCGAGCGTGAATACAAGGAGCTTGAAAGCAAGTTCAAGAAGGAACACCGCTATCCTGGCCGCGAAGACGAGGTGGCCGCTCGCATTGTCAACAAGCAGCGTGCCGAGCACGGCGAGACCAAATCTGCGTCCAGGAAAAAATAAGTTGCGCCAGTAGCCCAGTCGCCACTTGGCGATGATACGGCCGGGTGGCGCACGCCAACCGTCCGCTCGCGCCGCTTGCGCGCGTCCACGCCAGCTTACCCGCCGCACCGGTCGATCAACTTGGGCCGGGAGCCGCGCCGGAGTATGATGCACTCAACAATACTTCAGGGTGCAGAGGGCAGGCGTTGGATTCAATGGAACAAGGATTTCTCCTGACCCGACACTGGCGCGACACGCCGGCCGGCAGCGAGGTGGAGTTTTGGCTGGCGACCGACTGCGGCCCGCGGCGCGTACGCCTGCCGCACCATCCCTGCGTGGCCTTCGTTCCCGCCGAGCAGCGCGATACGCTGGCGACCGTACTCCAGGGCGAGCGCGGTGTCGAACTCAAGCCCCTGAACCTGAGCGACTTTCAGCACCGGCCCGTGCTTGGCCTGTACTGCCAGCAATACCGCCACTTGCTCAAGCTGACGCGGCGCCTCAAGCAGCACGGTATCGACGTGTTTGAAGCCGACATCCGCCCACCCGAGCGCTATCTGATGGAGCGCTTCATCACCGCGCCGGTGTGGTTCGGCGGCCAGCCCGAGCGCGCCGGCAGCGCGACCCTGGTCGATGCCCAGCTCAAGCCGGCGCCGGGGTACCGGCCGCGGCTCAAGCTCTGTTCGCTGGACATCGAAACCAATTCGTTCGGCGACCTGTACTCGATCGCCCTGGAAGGCTGCGGCCAGCGCCAGGTGTACATGCTGGGGCCGCCCAACGGCGATGCCGCCAGCATCGATTTCGACCTGGCGTATTGCGACACGCGTGCCCAACTGGTCGAACGCCTGATCGAATGGATGCAGCGCCATGATCCGGATGTGATCATCGGCTGGAACGTGGTCCAGTTCGACCTGCGCATGCTGCACCGGCATGCGGAAACCTATGGCTTGCCGCTGGCGCTGGGCCGTGACGGCAGCGCCATGGAATGGCGCGAGCATGGCGGCCGCCAGGGCCACTTCTTCGCCGCCATTGCCGGCCGCCTGATCGTCGACGGCATCGAAGCGCTTCGGTCGGCCACCTGGAGTTTTCCCTCATTTAGCCTGGAGCATGTGTCGCAAAGCCTGCTGGGGGAGGGCAAGGCGATCGACAATCCCTACCAGCGCATGGCCGAGATCGACCGCCGCTTTGCCGAAGACAAGCCGGCGCTGGCGCACTACAACCTGCGCGACTGCGAGCTGGTCACCCGCATTTTTGCCAAGACCGAGCTGATGACCTTCCTGCTGGAACGCGCCAGCGTGACCGGCTTGCCGGCCGACCGCAGCGGCGGCTCGGTGGCCGCGTTCGAGCACCTGTACATGCCCATGATGCACCGGCAGGGCTATGTGGCACCTAACCTGGGCGACGTGGCGGGCGAAAACAGCCCGGGCGGGTTTGTGATGGATTCGCAGTCCGGCCTCTACGATTCGGTACTCGTGCTGGACTACAAAAGCCTGTATCCCTCCATCATCCGCACTTTTCTGATCGACCCGGTGGGACTGGTTGAAGGCGAACGCGACCCCGCGCCGGCGCAGACTGTCGAGGGTTTCCTCGGCGCGCGCTTTTCCCGCACCAGACACTGCCTGCCGGCGATCGTGAAGCAGATCTGGGACGGGCGCGACGCTGCCAAACGCGACAACAACAAGCCGCTGTCGCAAGCGCTCAAGATCATCATGAATGCCTTTTACGGCGTGCTCGGTTCCAGCGGCTGCCGCTTTTTCGATCCGCGCCTGGCGTCCTCGATCACTTTGCGCGGGCACGAGATCATGCACCACACGCGCCGCCTGATCGAGCAGCAGGGCTATCAGGTGATTTACGGCGATACCGATTCCACCTTTGTGTGGCTGGGCCACGCGCACAGCGACGAGGACGCGGCCAGGATAGGACGCGCGCTGGTCGGCCATGTCAACCAGTGGTTCGGCCAGTATCTGCGTGACGAGTTCAATCTGGACAATGCGCTCGAGCTGCAGTTCGAAACCCATTACCGGCGCTTCCTGATGCCGACCATCCGCGGCTCGGACGAGGGCAGCAAGAAGCGCTATGCCGGGCTGGTGGGCAAGAGCGATGGCAGCGAGCAAATGATTTACAAGGGGCTGGAAACGGTGCGCAGCGACTGGACCCCGTTGGCCCAGCAATTCCAGCAAGGGCTGTACCTGAAGATCTTCAAGGGCGAGCCCTACCGCGATTACGTGCGCGATTACGTCAAGCGCACCGCCAGCGGAGAATTCGACGAGCTGCTGGTCTATCGCAAACGCCTGCGCCGCGCGCTCGACGACTACGACCGCAATGTGCCGCCGCATGTGCGCGCGGCGCGTCAGGCCGATGAGAAAAACCAGCGGCAGGGCAGGCCGATGCAATATCAGAATGGCGGCTGGATCCGCTATGTGATGACCGTGGCAGGTCCGGAACCGCTGGAAGACCTGCACTCGCGCATCGACTACGAGCACTACCTGACGCGTCAGCTGCAACCGATCGCCGACGCCATCCTGCCCTTCGTCGACGACGATTTCAGTACGCTCACTAGCCCTCAGGCCAGCCTGTTTTAAGCCGGCAGCAGGGCCGGGCGAACGGCGTGGCGCGGCGCGCGCTGCCGGGCGGGACTGGCCGCCGGGGCGGGAGCCGGGGCGGCAGCCGTACCGAGCTCGAACACGCTCACGACCCGCGCCAGGCGGTCGGCCTCTTCCTGCAGGGACGCGGCGGCGGCGGCCGACTCTTCCACCAGTGCGGCATTGCGTTGCGTGACCGCATCCATCGCGCCGATGGCATTGTTGATCTGTTCGATGCCGGCTTCCTGCTCGCCGCTGGCCTGGGCGATCTCGGCCATGATGTCGGTTACCCGGCGTACGCTGGCGACGATGTCGTCCATGGTCGTGCCGGCCTGGTTGACCAGGGTGCTGCCGGTTTCCACTTTCTCGACCGAATCGACGATCAAGGCCTTGATTTCCTTGGCGGCGCCGGCCGAGCGCTGCGCCAGATTGCGCACTTCGGCCGCGACCACGGCAAAGCCGCGTCCCTGTTCGCCGGCACGCGCCGCTTCCACCGCGGCATTGAGCGCCAGAATATTGGTCTGGAAGGCGATGCCGTCGATGACGGAAATGATGTCCACGATTTTTTTCGACGACGCATTGATCGAGCCCATGGTGTCGACCACTTGCGACACCACCGCGCCGCCCTTGACCGCGACCTCGGAGGCCGACACGGCCAGCCGGTTGGCCTGGCGCGCATTCTCGCCGTTCTGCTTGACGGTGGCCGTCATTTCTTCCATCGACGAGGCGGTTTCTTCCAGCGTACCGGCCTGCTGTTCGGTGCGCTCGGACAAGTCCATATTGCCGGCCGCAATTTGCGTCGATGCAGTGGCGATGGTATCGACGCCGCTGCGCACCTGGCTGACCGTAGCGTGCAGGCTGGCGTTCATGGTCTTGAGCGCGTCGAGCAAATCGCCCACTTCATCGTGCGAGCTGACCTCGATCGTGGTCGACAGCTTGCCCGAGGCGACCGTCTTGGCCACCTCGATGGCTGACTGCAAGGGCTGGGTGATGCTGCGCGAAATGATGAACGCGCACCAGGCGCCGGTGGCCAGCAGCAAGCCGGCCAGGGTCAGCAACAGATTGAAGGCCTGCTGGTTCTGCCGGTCGATGCTGTGCGCCAGCGCGTCCATGTCCTCGCGCTGCATGGTCATGAATGCCAGTACGCCGCGCTGGTATTTCTCGGCCGCTGGCGAGAACACGTCCGTGTACAGCCGCAAGGCTTCCTCGGCGTTGCCGTTTTTCTTGGCCGTCATGACCGCGTCCTTGGCCTTCTGGTACTGCGCGCGGATCGCGGTCACTTCCTTGTGCATGGCCTTTTCGTGATCGCTGACCAGCAGAGGTTCCAGGCTTTTGAGCAGGCCCGCGCCTTTCCTGGAGCTGGCCGCGATCACGTCGGCAAACACGGTCGACAAGGTATTGTCGCTGCTGCGCGCGATCAGGGAGGTACGCGCCATGGCCGAGTAGACCAGCACGTAAAAGTCGGAAGTGATGCGTTCCTTGGCCAAGGGATTCTCCATCATCCGGTGGGTCGCGTTGGCTTGCTGGCGCACGTTGTAGAGCGCGTAAGCGGTCGAGATGCAGGCCAGGCCGAGGACGATGCCGAAGCCGATGGCCAGGCGCTTGCCGATCCGTATATTGGTTAGGAATTGCATGATTTACTCCACAGTGGAAGCAAGAAAGAAGTTACGTTGGATGATTGCCCTTAAGGACCTTGATCGCAAGCAAGACTTTCGCAAATTCACTTTAACGATGCTGCTTACACAAAATTCCGTTGCGCCATGGGAACATCTTTCTCGATTGATTGATATTGTGGACATCCCCAGTGGTGGTTCAGATTGCACGTATGGCATGGGCGTAAAAAAGCCCGCGTAGCAGCTACGCGGGCTTTTGTGGGTGAAACTTGGGGCGGGAACGCGCCGTTCGGCAACCGTCCCCGCGTTGTGAGTGCTGCGCTTAGCGTCCGATGACCTGGACCAGACCCGGTGCGGACTTGGCGAAGGCCTTGTCGGTACCCGTTGCACTCAGTTTGCCAGTGGCGTCGTCCCAGCTCAGCGTCGTGGTGACCGTTCCCTTGCCGTGTTCGTAGTCGTAGCTGAGCCCATCGTCATCGTACAGACTGAACTTGCCGTTCGCGCCCGGATAGACTTTCAGCGCCGCGATCGCCTGCTTGGTCGCGGTCGACTGGATGTCGGCACCGATCGGCACGATCGATCCGGCCTTGACGAACACCGGAATCTGGTCGATCGGTGCGGCCACCTTGATCCAGCGTCCGCCGGCGACTTTCTCGTTGGTCCAGAAGTTATACCAGTCGGTGCCGGCCGGCAGGTACACGTTCTTCTCGGTCTGGCCCTGTTCCGTCACCGGCGCGACCAGGAAGGCCGGGCCGAACATGTACTGCGTGCCCAGATTGGCCACGTTCGGATCTTTCGGGAAATCCATCCACAGCGGACGCATGAACGGCGCGCCGGTGTCGTGGGTGAACTTGGCCTGGCTATAAATGTAAGGAATCAACTGGTAGCGCAAGGCGTCGAAGCGGGCCATGATCGCTTCGGCCTGCTTGCCGGTGGACCAGATCTCCGTGCCTTTGCGGTTGCCGTGCAAGCGCAAGGTTGGCAGGAAGGTGCCGTACTGGAACCAGCGGGTGAACAATTCCGGATAGTCGTGGTATTGGCCGACATACTCGCGCGCATCCGACGGATCGAGCAGCGGCGCCTTGGTCGCACTGCTCTCTGCCGGCAGGCCCTGCCAGCCGCCGATATCGTTGCCCCAGTAGGCGATGCCCGAGGCGGTCATGTTCAGCCCGGTCGGAATCTGGCGCGCCAAGCCTTCCCAGGTCGGGAAGACGTCGGACGACCAGAACAGTGCGCCGGTGCGCTGCGAACCGAGGTAGGCGGCGCGCGACAGGATCAGCACGCGTTTGTTCGGTTTCCACGCGCGCATATTGTCGGACATGCCTTCGACGTGCACCAGCGGGAACAGGTTGTGGTAACGGTCGCCCGAACCGATCGAATAGAAAAAGCCGTCCGGCACCAGGTCCGGTTCGGTCTCGTCCAGCCATGGATAGTCGAAGCCGTGCGACAGGATGTTGTCGCGCGCCTTTTCCCAGAACCACTTGCGCGCGGCCGGGTTGGTCGCGTCGATCAGGCCGCCGGTGCGGTCGGAACGGAAGGGCAGGCCGTCGACGGTCTTGCCGTCCTTGTCCTTGATCAGGTATCCCTTGCTATCGAGTTCATTGAAATAGCGGCCCGAGGTTTCATAGCGCGGCCAGATCGAAATCATCGATTGCATGCCCATGTCGTGCAACTGCTTGTTCATGCCGGTTGGATCGGGGAACTGGGCCGGATCGATGTCCATCTGGCCCATGCGGGTCCAGTAGAACCAGTCGACCACCATGATATCGAGCGGATACTTTTTCTGACGATAGGTATTGGCTACGCGCATCACTTCCTGCTGGCTTTCGTAGCGCGCCTTCGACTGAATCAGCCCGAACGCGGCCTTCGGCGGGATCGGCGTCTTGCCGGTCAGATTGGCGTAACCGGAATACAGATCGTCGGCGTTGTTGCCGGTGATGACGAAGAAACTGACGCGCTCGCCCACATTCGACTGGAAGCTGGTTTTATCGTTGATGGCTGCGACAAAGCGCGTGGCCGACGGGTTGTCCCACACGATGCCATAGCCCTTGGACGACACCATGAAGGGCACGCAGACGTTTTCGCCGGCGGGGGCGTCGTACCAGTGCTTGCAATCGAGAATGCGGCCGCGCAAGTCCAGGCTGGACATCGATTCCTGGTTCTGGCCCATGCCATAGTAATGCTCGTTGGCAGGGGCGGCGAAGGCGGCGCCGACCTGGTAGGTCTTTTCTCCATTGACCGTTTGCGGCGACATTTCCCAGCCTGTCATGGTCAGCACTTTTTCGCCCTTGGCGTTGGTGACCGTCAGGCCGACCGGGGCCAGCGAGGGGAAGAAATACTTCGCGGTCTGGGAGGGCACGCTGGCCGGCGGGGCCGGATCGATGCGCAGCGTCATGCCCGACGAGGTGAAGGTATCGCCATCCTTGCCGCCGGTATGGCGGAAGGCGCTATTGTCGGCCTTGTTGGCCAGGATGCCGTAGCCGGGCCCTTTGAGCGCCTCGGCCTTGTCGGCGGCGATCGTCACGTGAATGACGTTCGGACCGTAGGCTTCGATCGACACCCAGGCGCCGTTACGGTCGAGCGTGGTGAGCGGGGCGGCGAAAGCGGCCGGAACGAATGCCAGTGCCGAAGCCAGCGCGGCCAGTGTCTTGTTCGGAGAAAACGAGCTCATCAAGTCCCTCTATGGTGAATGAATCGAGGCGGGCGCGGCGCGCAGACTGGACAGGCGTGAAAAACGCAAGCGACGGCACCAGCCACAAAGCCAGGTACCGTTCCTGCCGTCTCCCCGCGTGTCATGTGCCTGGCGGCCACGTTCGCATAATGTTGTGTGAGTATTGTGCGGCTCGCTTGTGGCACACGCAATTGTGAAATTCACCAACAGGGTGAATGATTCATGGCAATTAGTGTGGACGCGGCCGTCACCGGCTTTTCCGCGAACGCTGGCTGTTCAAGCGGATTCTGTAAACACAAAAGTTGCTGGACAAAAATGTATCTCACGGGCAAAATGATTGACTTGGCAATATTCCTTTGTCAACGCCAATGCCACCCCACGCATTGGCGCCACCTCGGGGAACTCTACAAAGGAACGTTGTGACTGAACTTGTTTATCCGCGCGAACGCACCCTGGGCGCCATCACGCTCGTGCTCGGCCTGCTGGCCTGGCTGGCCCTGATCGCGGGAACCTTCGGCATGGCTTTGATCGGCCTGCTGTTCGGATTTCTGCTCTACCTGTTTGTCCAGTCGGCGCTGATCGCCCATATCAAGGGCAATGGCGTGGAATTGTCCGAACATCAGTTTCCTGAATTGTTTCAGCAATTCAATGCCTGCTGCGACGTCCTGGAAATCCGCTCGCGTCCGGAGGTGTACATCCTGAATGGCAACGGCGGCTTGAATGCCTTCGCCACCAAATTCCTGGGCACGCAGTTCGTGGTCCTGTATTCGGATGTGGTCGATGCGATGAACGAGCATCCCGACGGCGTGCGCTTCTACATCGGGCACGAACTGGGTCACCTGCGCATGAAGCACCTGAACGGCCACCTGCTGCGCTGGCCCGTGTTGTGGCTGCCGCTGCTGGGCGCAGCCTATGCGCGCGCGCGCGAAACCACCTG